>JBDKSY010000458.1:0-2800 GCA_039680395.1 Anaerolineaceae bacterium
CAGATCATTGACCCGCTCACCCAGCAAAATGTAAAGATCAACATCGTTGACACCCCCGGACATGCGGATTTCGGCGGTGAGGTGGAACGTGTGATGAACATGGTAGACGGTGTACTACTGCTCGTTGACGCTGCAGAAGGTCCCATGCCTCAAACTCGTTTTGTGCTGAAGAAAGCTCTCGAGTGTGGTCTTCGGGCTGTGGTAGTGATCAACAAAGTAGACCGTAAAGACGCTGACCCCAGCGAAACGCTCAACAAAACTTTCGATCTTTTCATCGAACTGGGAGCAACCGATGAACAGGCGAACTTCCCAGTGATTTATTCCAACGCAGTCACCGGTAGAGCCGGGTTGACACCTGAATTAGGTCCTGATCTGCAGCCACTGTTTGAAACCATTCTTCGTTCCATTCCCTGCCCAAAAGTTGATAAAGAAGCACCCTTACAATTACTGGTAACTACATTGGGCTACGATGATTACCGTGGTGTTACTGCAGTAGGGCGAATCTTCTCAGGCGCCATCCATGCCGGCGATTCCCTGGCACGGCTGACGTTGGATGGTCAAAACCTTCCCGAAAATGCCCGTTATCTGTATGTTTTCCAGGGCCTTAACAAAGTGGAAGTTGAAAAGGCAGAAGCTGGCGAAATCGTTGCTCTGGCCGGGTTGGAAGGAATTGCCATTGGCGAAACACTGGCTGATCCCATCAATCCCGTGGCTCTCGAGCCGATCCGGGTGGAAGAACCAACCATCCGCATGACCTTTGGTGTGAACACTTCTCCCATGGCAGGTCGTGATGGCCGGTGGGGAACATCACGTAACTTGCGTGAGCGGTTGTTCAATGAGCTGCAGCGCAATGTGGCATTGAGAGTGGAAGAAACCGATACTACCGATACATTTCTCGTTTCAGGACGCGGTGAACTTCATCTGGTCATTCTGATTGAAACCATGCGCCGTGAAGGATATGAATTCCAGGTCTCACGGCCTGAAGTGATCTTCAAACAAAGCGAAGCCGGAGAAACACTCGAACCATTTGAAGAAGTACATATTGACACCAGCAAAGATACGGTTGGCGTGGTGGTCGAAATGCTCGGCAACCGTCGCGGACAGATGCTGGATATGCAGGATAGCGGTACCGGCAGCGTTCACCTGACTTACCTTGCTCCTACCCGTGGGTTATTAGGTTTCCGTTACCAGTTCCTGACCGCCACACGCGGTATGGGAATTATCAATACCCTGTTTCATGGTTACCTTCCCTTAGTGAAAAACATTGCCTCCCGGCTGAATGGCAGCCTGGTTGCATGGGAACCAGGGGATACCACCAGTTATGGTTTAAAGAACGCCGAGGAACGCGGCATGCTGTTCTATGGCGCAGGTGTTGAAGTGTATGAAGGTATGGTCATTGGCGAGCAACCCCGCCCGGGTGATCTGGTGATCAATGTCTGCAAGAAAAAACACCTTACCAATATGCGCTCTTCCAATAAAGATATCGAAGTACGGCTGAACACCCCCCGTTCGATGAGTCTGGATGAAATGATCGAATTTTTGGGTGAAGACGAGTTATTGGAAGTAACTCCGTTGAACCTGCGCATCCGCAAACGCATCCTCAATTCAGATGAGCGTGGCAAGCTGGTGAAAAAAGCGAAAGAGCTGGAAGAAGAGTAACACTACAACAGTTCACTGCCCTCATAGCATACTATCATCAAGGGTTATAATCACCGTCAGGGATGATTTCTTTTTCACAGGAGAAACAGGAATTGTTTGTTGGCGGTGAATTTTATTATGATGGGCGCTGGATCACCCAGACGCACACATCCTTATTTGATGGGATGCACTTCCTCAACGGGGGACAGGCTTGCCTCAAGGTGATAAGTGACCTCCTTTTGGCGCAGGGGATCACCACGGTACTTCTACCTGCCTATTTATGCCCCACCATTGTGAAAACATTCGAAAGGAATGGGCTAGTCTGTGATTTCTACCAGGTGAACCGGGATCTGTCGCTTGACCTGGATGATGTGGCGCAAAAGATAGAGGGGCACCGGGTATTCTATTTCATTAATTACTTTGGCTTCCCTTCTTCTCCATCTGTCCGGTTTTTCATTCAAAACCTGCAAAAACACGGAATTCTCGTGATCGAGGATAATGCCCAGGCAGGTTTTGTTCAAAATCCCATCGGAGATTTCATTTTCAACAGCATGCGGAAACTGGTGCCATACGATGGCGGGTATCTTTCAACGAAATTCGATGTCACACCGGTCTTGCAAAAATTCGAAGGCAGGATCAACCACCGTTTACCTCTCATCCGTGACTACCGCCAACGGCTGTATGGATATTTATTCAAAGACGAGGATGAGCGTACTGCATTATCTGAAATCTTCCTTCAAGCAGAACATTATTATGGAACTGATGGGGTGGTATTGGGTGATGAAGGGGAGAGGATTGCCATCGAACACCTTGACTGGCAGGCGATCAGGCAAACCCGCAGAGAGAATTACTCTTACCTTCTGGATTTGATCCAAACGATTCCGGAAATTGAGGTTATTCATCCTGCACTGCCTGAAGAAGTCATGCCGATGGGAATGCCCGTTTACCTCAACAGAGTGGATAGGGACAGGGTACACGAATCTCTGGGCGAAGCAGGGATTGGGCTGCTGGTTCACTGGAGTGAGATCAATCAGCATCCACTCACCCGGCAGAACGTACAGGCTGTGGATATGACGGATCACATGCTCACTCTAGCCATTGACCAGCGCACCAGCAAGAAACAACTGGAATATCTGGCTGTTAAACTGGCGGGAGCAGTAGC
>JBDKSY010000459.1:0-4012 GCA_039680395.1 Anaerolineaceae bacterium
TGAACGTGTCTGAGATAACGGCTCTCCAGCCGTCAGTTCCAAAATGAATAGGCATTCTTACTCCATTAGAGGATTAGTATAGGGATCACCATTCCGGTTTTGGTGTGGCAGTGATCAGCAATGAGCGTACAATCCATCCTTCAATCGGATTTTCTTGCGTGGTACGTATTTTAACCCAAATAACATTATCTGATTGAACATACTCATCAACAACAATAACCATTACATCATTGCTTAAAGTCGAAATAATGGGGCTGTTGAAATTCGGCTCCTGACGAATAACGGCACCACCCTGTTCGTTGGGTTTGATCTTGGCATAAAGAGGCGTTGCCTGTGGGGTAGGGGTAATGGTTGCTGTTTTTGATGGGATGAGCGTGTTAGTGGGTGAAGCAGTAGGTATCACTGGCTGAGGTGTAATGGTGACTTCAGTAAACAAGGTAAAGGGTTTTGCAGTACCAGTCGGTGTCACCGTATTCGAATTTTCTGTCAAAGAAATGACTTCAGTTTGCATGGGTGGGAGAGCTTTTTCACTGGTAACTGCTGCACCAATCCCACTCACAATAACTACCGCAATAACGGCAACGATGATCAGCGTTGTACCGAGTGTGTAGCCAAATATATTTTTCGGACGCAATCCTAAAATTGCCAGTGTCAATGTGCCCAGCAAGGCACACCAGGCCAGGTTCACACCGAAAACGATCAATGCATCTGGCCATAAATTAGGGATTTGACTCGTCAATCCAAAACCTGCAACACCAATGGGGATATACAGTTCGTATACAAGGGCTGCATTGGTAACCAGTGGTCTGCTTTGGCGAGATTTGATCAAGAGATATGAGGTTAAAACAATGCCTACACTGAGCAAAACCAGGTCTGCCCATGAAAAATGTGCATGCTGAATGGCAAATTCATACGTTTTGTCGGGCAGGAATGTCGCAGCCCAACCTGATGCACAGCCGATGAAAAATATCATCAAACTACCCACCAGGAAAGCTCCCAAGGAGCGGAGGAAGAAGCGTACAGAGCCAACAATAGCAGCCAGAGAAAGACCTACTGCCGGTGACAGGAATGGCGCCATTAAAGCTGCGAGGACATAAAGAGCGGGTTGATCGAAGAGGATGGCTGCTGCCAGTACAAGTGCTGCAACAAGGGTAAACAAAAAGAAATCAAAAGATGGGGTCAGGCGATGAGCCAGCTCCTGAATGATTTGCGCTTTTGCATCGGATGACGGGGGAATTAACCTGCGGCGACTTTGCCTTCGCCTGGCTGGTGGGAGTTTTTCTTCGTCAAAAGGAAGATTCTGACTGGTAGGTAGGTTCATTTTTGCTTTGTTTTCCGTTCAGCTTGCAGTTATTATAATACAAACAATCTTTTCCCATTTTATATGATAATGGATACTTGCTGGTAGAATATCTGGAATGATCAAAGAATTGCAGGAGAATGCTCTGTATGAATACCCCTTCCAGACAATCTGATACACTCCGTACCATCCTCTTCTCTCTCCTGACTTTATTTTTAACCTCCTGTGTTATTTTAAGCCTGCTTGCTATTGTTGCCGGTCTGTTAGCCATCTGGGGGTAAGCAGGTTTTTCATGCCACTGGATATCTCTCGCATTCAAGCTATATGTTTCGATGTTGATGGTACTCTGAGTGATACCGATGATGCCTGGATCCAACGGGTCAGCAATATCCTTTGCACCATTCTTCCGTGGATTTCAAAAGAAAAAATATTCAGGTTTTCGCGCATGATGATCATGGCTGCTGAGTCGCCGGCTAATTACATTTATCGGCTCTATGATTGGACACACCTGGATAATTTGCTGGCGAAATTATATGACAGCATTGCGCATAAACGATCATTACGCCGGAAGAAAAATTTCTGGATCATACCTGGAGCGCAGGACCTGCTTTTATCATTGCACGAAAAATTCCCCCTGGCTGTTGTCAGTGCGAGAGATGAAATTTCTACGAACAGCTTTTTAGAACAATTTCAATTGCAGGATTATTTTCAGATCATCGTCACTGCACAAACCTGCAAGCATACAAAACCCTACCCTGATCCCGTGATCCATGCAGCTCAGTACATGAAAGTTGCGCCTGAAAATTGCCTGATGGTGGGGGATACAACCGTTGATATTCTTTCAGGCAAAAGAGCTGGGATGCAAACAATTGCCGTCTTGTGCGGGTTTGGAAGAGAAAAAGAATTACAAAAAGCTGGGGCTGATCTGATTCTCAAAACTACAGCAGACCTCCCTCAAATATTTCAGATCGAAAAAGACAGGTAAGTCTATTTATTAACGATGAAGTTGATCTTGCTGCTGCTGACATTCCCTGCAGCATCTTTCACTTCTACTTCTAATTCATGTTTCCCCGCAACCGGTGTCCATGAAACAGATGTCAGTGTTCCGCTGGTTTCAGCAATTTGTTTTCCATCCATGATCCAGCGAATAGTATCCACCTGAACATTTTCAACCACATTAACCTGCAAAAATATGGCTTCCTGTTTTGATCGAGAGAATTCCATTCCTTCTGTCGGATAAAGAATGGTGACACCGGGAGGTGTATTATCAACGGAGATTTGAATGATAGCAGTATCCAACTGTTGATCTTCGCGTACAACAACCAATCGCATGGCATACAGACCGTCTTGCTCTGTTTTCCAGGTTCCCAGGAGTTTATTCTTCACCCTGGAGGAACCACTTCCAATTTCCTGCCATGAGGTCGGATTCAAACCTTCTCCTATCTGCAGGCTGTATGATTGGAATCCCTCACCCGCCGCAGTACCTGTAACCTTGATCTCTCCATGGACATATGCAAACATGGCTGGAAAGGCTATGGTTACATCGGGGTTTTCGATGGGAGTCTGGATGGTGTCGTACTCTACAGGTGGTTGTGCAATTCCAGCGGCAGCAGCCCAACCTTTTGCCTGCTCAGGTACAACCATGAAAGTTTGCTCTTGTACCAATTCGAGCGGGGTAAACACAGTAGCCAGACGACCTGTTTCACGGTTCACCAGGATATTTTGATAAAGAGTGTCGTACCCGGCAGGTTCCGTGCCTGAAAGGAACAGCTCTTTTACAATCACCGGACATATGTTGGTAGCCAGTTCACCCGAAGGGTCGCATACTTCCAGTTCAGCGATCCCAGAAGGGGCTGTCCATTGCGATGATGGTTCATCCTGGCTGGCATACTGGATCAAAGCATTCCAAACGCCAGCAGCCAGACGATAATCCAATTGGGTGGCTTGATCTTGATTTTCTGCATTGCCAAACCAGCTTGCCACCAGATAGTGAGGAGTGTACCCAACTGTCCAGACTTCATCACCCGATCTGGTAACTCCGACTTTCACTCCAGCTTCTTTGCCGATTTCCATCACGTTGGGATGCCCATACTGTTTCCAACGAGCAGTTTCATCCGACAGCATATTATGAACCAGATAAGCAATGGGTGCACTTAATACCTGCTGACTATCTGGTTGAGCAGGGGCGTAGATCACTCGCTCATCAGAGGAGGTGATCCGCACGATTGCAGCCGGTTCAACCATTCCACGAGAGTTGATCGCCAGCCCATGATGCATTCCAAGATCGGCAAAAGTACTATACACAAATGCTGCTTCAAGAATATCCAGGGTTTGCCCTTCATAGAGAGCTTCACTGCCCACTTCTTCTTTGAGCATCGAAGTCAATCCCAGCGGTTCGGTGGATTTCCAGACGGTATCAACCCCAATTTGATCCATCAATTGCGTGAAAGGATGGATATAATCATTCACTAATGCTGTACGCAAGCGCACTGGGCCGTGATAGACGATTGTTTCATCTGCAGAATTGCTTGCTTCGTCAGAAGAAGTTGAAGGAATATCCCATAAAAGCGTAGCCGGGCTCATTCCACGAGAAAAAGCAGCCACAGCCACCACAGGGGTAAGCAAGGTTCCTGTCTGATGCTTTTGAATGGCATGGCTTACGCCATTTTCATCCATATCTCCAGTCAATGCCAGGATCTGTCCAGTAATATT
>JBDKSY010000460.1:0-2146 GCA_039680395.1 Anaerolineaceae bacterium
ACAGTCACGCAAGGAGTATGCGTATGAAAGAAGCATCTCTGAACCTTGCAGGTATACCTCTCAAGAACCGTGTCATTATTGCAGCAGGCTGCCACGGTGCTGATGGTGAGACTATTGTCAGATCCAGTAAGACTGGTGTTGCTGCAATTGTAACCAAAACGATCGTCGCCAATGCAGTTGAAGACGTTCGTCCCTGCTTTACATTAGTTGATGGAGGTTTCATCAACAGTGTTTTTGGCACCACACTTTCTGCCAGGCAGTGGTTCGATGTAGAGCTTCCGAAAGCGAAAGAAGCTGGAATACCCGTCATAGCCTCATTGGCTGGACTTCACCCTGCAGAATCAGCCGACCTGGCGAAACGGGCAGTCGCGGCAGGTGCGGATATGATAGAAATGCCCACCGTCTGCCCCCACATGGGTGAGATCTTGCAGGCCATGTTCCCCGGGTTGACCATGCCACCCCCAGAAGTCCATGATGTCACTCCGTACGTAGCTACCATTCATGCAGTAAAAGACGCGGTAACTGTTCCTGTCATCGCCAAGTTTAGTGCATTATTTCATACCAATGTTGTGGAATGGGCTTTGGCAGCCGAAAAAGCCGGAGTTGACGCCATTGCCTGTGCAGATGCTATTGGTCCAGCCTTGAAAATTGATATCGAGACAGGCGAACCCGCCCTGGGTGGGCCGCGTGGCGTTGGTGGGTTGACAGGTTCTGCGCTTAAACCGATCTCACTACGGATGATCATGGAAATGGCCGAAAAAGTCAAAATTCCATTGATAGGAGTAGGCGGAATATCCCGCGCCGAAGATGCGATCGAATATTTCATGGCTGGTGCAAGCTTTGTAGGAGTTGTGACCGCAGGTCATTTGAAGGGAACGCATCAGTTTGAAAGGATTATTTCGGGGATAGATAAATGGGTTGCGGATCATGGCTACTCTGATGTGCAGGACTTTGTTGGCTTGACATTAAAGAGAATTGCTTCACGAAAAGAACGCGGCTTGGTTGCTATTACAACCCCTCAACCACCCGTCATTAACCCTGATTTGTGTGCGGGTTGTAACCGCTGCGTTGTTTCGTGTGTATATGATGCCCTGTATATGGGTGAGGATCATAAAGTACATCTCATACCAGAAAAATGTTATGGGTGCGGATTGTGTCGATATGCATGTAATTTCAATGCAATTCGGCTTACCTATTTTGATTAGGAGGAAGGCTAAATGGCTGATATTCTGATTAAAGGCGCATTGGTTGGAACGCAGGATGCCAATAGAAGAGTTTATCCTGATGGAGCAGTCGCCATCACAGGGAATAAGATCGTTGCAATTGGTCCAACCGCAGAAGTTGAAAAGGCATATCCTGCCAATAAAGTAATTGATGCCTCTGGCAAGATTGTAATGCCTGGCTTGATTTGCACCCACACTCATATGCCCAGTGTAGTTGGGCATAATATGCCCGTAGACTACTCGAAGTTTCGAGCCTTTATGGATCTCCTTACCAAATGGTGGTGGCCAGATATCGAAGAAGCCAGCACATATGAGAGTATCTATTGGTGCTCATTATGGGCGGGTGCAAAAATGCTGAAGACGGGTACTACTACGGTTGTTGACATGGTCGAAGCACCCAGCGTGGTGGATGGATGCCTTGATGTCTCAGCAGATGCGGTGATGAAATTAGGGAATCGGGCAGTTATCTGTTATGAATCCACTGAGCGTATTTCGAAAGAAAATGCCCGTGCGGGAATCAATGAAAATGTACGTTTCTTCAAAAAATATAAAGGAGATTCAGAGAGCAGGGTCACAGGCAGAATGGCTGTTCATACGGTTTACACCGCCAGCGAAGAGATGTTGCGCGAAGTACGTGGATTGGCAACCGATCTCGGAGCCGGCATTAAGATCCATGTAGCAGAGGTGCCCCCACCCCTGGTCACTGAAAAATTCGGAAGGACCGCACCATTTGTATTGCGAGATACCGGCTTTTTAGGTCCTGATGTGTTGGCAGTTCATTGCATCAACATGAACACGGAAGAAATTGCTCTTTGGCGGGATTATGATGTCAAAGTTGCTCATACCCCCATGAGCAATATGCTGGGTGGAAATGGAGTTGCCCCCATTGTCGAAATGCTGAATGAAGGGATCACCGTCAGCCT
>JBDKSY010000461.1:0-5498 GCA_039680395.1 Anaerolineaceae bacterium
GCCTGCGAAAGCCTTGAATTTATTTTGCCAGTACTATCCCATGCCGTTGATCTTATGCAGGATAGTGCCACTGCGGAACAGGGTCATAACAAACACGATTGAATTTACTCTTGCTGATTTACAATGAGTCATAGTTTGTGAATCCGCTTTCTTCTTTCAAGAAATCCGATAATTGACAAAAAGATCAGAGAGAGACCACTGATCATCGAACCGAACAGGAAGCTTAGCGGCTTGTATTTCAACTCAATGATATGTTCCCCTGCAGGGACATTAACCGTCTGAAATAAAGCAAACCCTCTGGTAACTTCAGATTTCTCTCCATCAATAGTTGCCTCCCACCCTGGATACCAACTTTCGCTAACCATCAACCAACCATCCTCAGATGCGTTGACTCTCAATGTCATGGAAACTGGGTTCTCTTCCGTCACCGAAAAGGAAAAGTGACTTTGCGAACATTCATTCCTGGTTGTAATAATGGTTTCATTACTCTCGACCACGATCTGGTTCAGATCAGATCCAACAACCCAATTTTGAAGAAAATTCCTTGAATCATTCAACGCTGCATCATTACTTTCAGCTAGAATTGCGCAAGGAAACCACCATATCTGTCTTGATCCATCAAGTTCTGTGTGGTTGACCCCTGTTTCACTCTGCAGATCAGAGCGAATGATCTTCTTTACATTCATCAGCATTAGCCAGTTTTTTTCTTCTTGTTTATCCATCATGGGCAATAGATTCATCACCTGTGCATAATATTTCGGTACCATTGGGTCAAAATTATTTACATAATCAATGTGCTGAAACAGATTTGTATTCGGTAAACCACTACTGAAGACGTTTTCCTTATTCTCAATAGGCCGATAATCGTTGAAACGCATATATCGGGAAAATTTGAGGGTATATTCAGTTTTTGCTTCCAAATAGACCCTTCCATCAAGAATCTCACTATTTTTCCCGGCATTGGAATAACTGGCAGCATTGATCGTTGGATTGATCAAGCGGTTTGCCAGGAATAAATCCAAGAATGTAATAATTACTACCATCCCAACCCACCAATTTTGCTTGTTTCGTTTGAAGAATACATCATGAGTCAACGAGAAAATGCCAGTAATAATTGCCAGAACCCCAAATGTGATTGTTGATCGAACGAAACTATCCCGTAAATTTGGTAGATACAGACTAATGACGATTGATGTGACCAATACTGAGAAGCCACCAGCTGTTCCCAAACGAAGCCAGTAAAGCCCTTTTCCTGTAGGTGTCTTCCATTGCGATATTCCTATTGCCGCCAGAAGACAGAAACTCATATGCGCCCACAGCATATACCTCGCAGGAGCATTGAACATATCAAAAGTAGGAATGTATTTATAAAAAAATGAAAAAATGGGTGTGTTTTTCCCTAACGCGAATACAATTCCAATAAGAACCATAACCCAAAAGAAAATTGTGTCTTTTTTATTTCTGTTGGTTTCCTGATTTTCTTTCTTGAAAAGTAGTTTTATTGTGCCAAGCGCCATAAAGATGGGGAAGATGCCAATATATACCGCATCCTCCCAGAAGCTGCCATAACCGTTCCAATTACCATATCCCGGATTTCCAAAGAAATCAGGAGCAAAATAAGTGATAAGTCTCCAGGGCCAAAATGAATAGGTTAATCCACTTTCATAAGCCACCGAACCTGCTCTTTGTGAATTCAGCAATAACTCTGCTGTTGGAACTAATTGCACCGCGCTGATAGCCACGGCAAATGCAGCATACCCACAGAAGGCCAATATTCTTTTGAGAATTTGTGATCTTCCTTCACTCCCCTTTATGATAAACAACATCCAGAAGAAAGTGAAAAGAAGCATATACCAACACAATTGGGCATGCCCGGCAAGTAAAGCAGCGGAAATTACCAAAACGCTGGCGAATGGAAATTTCTTTATCTTCCAGATCCGCCTTCCCTGTTCAATATCGTGCGCTATGCTGACCATCATCCAGGGGAACCATGCACCCACCCATACCATAGGGAAAAAGCCAGCTCTAGCAATAAAATAACTTCCCAGGCTATAAGCGATTGCCGATAAGACCATGGATAAAGGATTATTGGTATATCGCTTGACAAGATATGCCATCCCCAGGCTTGCCCAGCCAGCATGGATTGCCAGCATCAACGTATAACCCCAGGCAATGCCACCTGACCCACCCAATAATCCAATGAGAATGATCACCCACCCTGGTGGATAGAAAAACGCAGTCTGATAATTTGCCATTAGTGGGCTACCTAACCCATTGCTGCTGTTCCACAATGGGAAGATACCATTGGATAATTGCTCCATTCCTTCCAACCGCCAGGGAATGAATTGCAATACAGGAGCTCCCCAATAGAGTGCCTGCCCTGTGAAAAGTGGAACCGCCCAAAAGACAAAAGGAGCCAGGATTGTAATAATGAACACCCATGCAGGTAAACGCAGAATTTGTTTCATGGCGTATTCACCTTGTAAAGTGCATAATCGTTCGCATCATATATCAGTTGTAAATAATAACTGGTAGTCGGGTCCCATTCGCCAAGAGCTCGTTCATCAGGTCCCCAGATAACATAGGAAATTTCATACTTCATAAGAAATTGAATTTGTTCTGTCTGCGAGTAGGAGTCGCTAAAGAAATTCACAACCTCCTGATTTATGGAATTTGCATCAATACTTTCAGGTCCATGCCCCGAAAGAACTCGCACGGGTGCCCAGGCTGGTAACGCGTTAGAGATTTGGTACGAAGCTAAAACAACATCTCTGGCATGAGCGTTTTGAGCAAGTTTTTCAAATACTGTCACTTCTTGTGCAGGGCGAAAGACCGGAGTCTGCGGGTCCAATGCTCCTTTGATTCCTCCTGCAAGAATAGAAATATAAGGTAAAGAAGAAAACACCAATAAAAGAGAAAGGATTACCTTACTTCTTTTCCAATTTTCTACCACCAATAAAACCAACAGAATAAATGCCACCCATACACCTTCAGCCAGTCTTCTTTGAATATTCACAGGGAAATAGATCAACGGAAAAATAACCAGCAACCATGCCAGGAGAAAATATTGAACTGGAATTTCCTTCTTCACCATTTTCACAATTGCCATGATCACAAATGGGATTGTCCACCCCCAGGCAAGCAGATAATCAGTAATTGGCGGTGAGGTGATGATATTCTGCTGCTCCCATCGCTGCATGAAGGGGTCGAATTTATACGAAACGAAAATATAGATCAAAATGGGAAGAGAAAAACTGACGATCCATGCCAGTTTTTTTCCATTTTCCATGCTTATATGTAAAATTGAAGGCTTTTCTTTCCGGTTTTCCAACCATACACGGAATATTGTTCCTGCTGTAGCCAGAAACAATAATCCATAACCCAGTACAGCAGTTACGGGTTGGACAAGGGTAAGGATCACAAAGTACATACCGGAAAATTTTATATTCTTTAACGGATGATTTCCATCAAAGAACGCACATAAACCCCAAAGCAAACACGCCCTTCCCAACGCAAGGTGCGGCAACCCATACAGGCTTAAGAAACCGAAGGTTTCTGGTGAATAAAACTCAAGGGGTAACCCGCCTCCCCACAAGCCATCCAAACCTATTAAGAAAAGCCATCCTAAACCACCGCCAATGCTGATCAGAAGAGTCCCAAATCTTCTTACCTGAACCTTTTTTATAAAGATAGAAATGAAATCGTAAGTGGCAACGATTGCCAGGCAACCAGCAAGTATTCTGAAGAAGTGAAATAGAACTACCAGTTGAGCATGCTGACCCGGTTGAGATGTCAGTTTTCCAAGCAGCAGGTAGGGTAAAAAGGCCAACTCACCTTTTTGAGGATAGGTAGTATAAGGTGTGGTAAAAAACCAGTTCCCATATGCACCGGTAAGCATTTTTGCAATATAAGAATTGCCATCTTCAACCCCAAACAAGAATCCTGTAAATTTCCAACTATCCTCTTCAACAGATAAAGCCAGGATATAAGGGATGGTCGTGATCACCATGATGACTACTGAAGTGATCCATATCCACTTTCGTTCCTGTTTTGTCATGGATCCTTCCTTTTTTGCCTTGAAAAAGCAAAAATACAAAAAATCAACAGTACACATCCTTGGAAAACTAAACCAATGTACAGAAGAATCGGTCGAAAGATGAAATCAATGGTATGTTGACCTTCAGTAAGTTCAACTCCTCGAAGAAGTCCATCAATTTTCAATAGGGATCCCTTTTTACCATCAATTTTCGCGATCCAGCCAGGATAATATGGATCTGCCAATACTAATACACCCGGACCTTCTGCATTTACTTGGATATGATTGGGCGAATACAGAGTTATGGCAGCTTCTTGATATTTCCCGTCAGCATCAATTTGTAATCCCTCCTGCATCCAGGCTCGTGGACGGTATTTTCCATTGAGATACATATATGCATCGACCGTTTGTGCTTCCAGTTTCAAGTTATCTTCCTGGATCGGAAATGCCGAAATTATCATTTGAACATTTAAAATTCCCAACAATTCAGCGTCTGGAATTACTCCTGCATTATCCTTGTCTGGAGAACCAGTTCTGAAGGCGGGCAGTGTAACACTGTATTCTTCCCAATGAATACCAGTTGCGATGTCCATATACTTCACATAGCTTTCCAATTGCAGTGGGTTTACACCATCAGCCAATTGAAACCCTGCTTTCATGGCAGCTTCTTGTGGAATACTATACGAAGGCGAGTAGATCCGCGAATTCGAAAGAATATTATCTTTTACAATGGATACTTCCTCATTCGAGGATTCGAAAACTTCAGCACTCTTTCTAAATTGGATCTCATGATAACTGACAAAACTCAAGTCAGCTATAAGGATAGCAGTCAATAAATAGAAAGGTAATGCATTTGATTTTCGGTAAGATACCAGCAATAAAATAATTCCTGCAAGTACAAAGGTAGCTCCACCCCATAAAAAACCCAATCGTCCTGAAGTTGATTTGATGCTGAAAATGACCATCAAAAGCAAAACCAGGAGGATAGAACCTGACAGGATCAACCTCATTCCCTTCTCGGTTTTGATGCTTTTCGAATGCTGGAATTCCTCCAGCCCAATGGCAGTAACTACCGAAAGGCTGATACCTGCCAAAAAAAGTGCTCTTGGGGGGACTCGTAAAAGGTCAAAACCGGGAAGAGAAGCAAATATTTGTATCCCCGGAATATAAGAACCCAATGAAAAGAAAATACTAATGAAAAAGACGATCAACCAAAACCTGGTCCTTTTCCAGCCAGTTCTTGAAGCACATAGCGAAATGAATAACAAGATAGGCAAAGCCCCAAAATATGTCATCCATTCTGCTGAACCACCCAGATTTGGAAATATCAGCCCAAACAAGTTCCCAGGAGGAAGGGATAAAGTAAGGGTGTCTGCAGAACTCATCATTTTACGTGTACTCAATTGAATGAATTGGAGTAATGGCAGCAACAAAGGACTTGCAAAGAATAAACCGATAATGC
>JBDKSY010000462.1:0-2141 GCA_039680395.1 Anaerolineaceae bacterium
GATGCTGAATCTCTGACTGCGATTGACTCTGAAGTATCCAGGATGACCCGATTGGTCAATAACCTGTTACTCCTTGCTAAAGCAGAATCCGGTGATGTACCCTTCGAGATGGCGGTTTTAGACCTGGATACCATAGTTTTGGATGTTTTTCGCCAGATGAAAGTGGTTGCGGGCGATAAGGTGAAATTAAAACTGGGAGATATGGATCAGATCCAAATCGTGGGCGATCGTGACCGCATAAAACAGGTTTTGCTGAATTTAGTAGGCAATGCCATTCAGTATACTCCCCAGGGTGGGCAGGTTACGCTTGCATTACAGAGGACGGAAAAATACGCCCAGATCATTGTGAGCGATACCGGAAGAGGGATCAGCGAAGAAGATTTGCCCCATATCTTTGACCGTTTCTACCGTGGAGAAAAGTCTCGCAAACGTGAACGGAATACTGGTTTCGGTCTGGGTTTATCTATTTCGAATTGGATCGTAAAGAGCCATAATGGACGCATCGAGGTTACGTCGCAGGAAAATAAAGGAACAACTTTTTGTGTCAACTTACCATTGGGAGAGAGTAAGACACCCCATGTCGCCGTCAAAATGTAAGTTTCTTTTTCGGGATAAAGCAAAATATTAACCAGGATAGAACCAGTAAATGAATAAGAACACAGCAGAGGTTGGTCAGTCTTAACCAGAATTCCTCTACTGTGTTCTTTAATTTTTGAAGCGTCTGGAAATTAACTGTTTCCACACATGAGGTACGCGTTATGCGAAAGATACTGTTATAAAACCCGCGCAGTATTGCTGTCTGGAGAGGCTTCAGTGGTCACACTATGATAACTTGGTTCAGGTCTGCGCGAAGCACTAAAAGATTGGCTGGATGCTGGTCGTGTCATTGGTCGGTGTGAAAGTGCGACAGAATTCATAGGCATATTGCGTACTTCACCATCGCGCATAGGTGCTGCCATATTACGATGTGCAGAACCTGATGAACTGCGACTTCCACCCAACATGCGTTCACCGGTAACCGTGAGCGAACCAATGACAAGAATGCGGATCACCCACACCATGATAGCGACAAAAACAGGTACGATGTTGGTGAGCGCACTTGCATTGATCACGGCAGTACTTTTTATCGCATGCGTGGCCATTGCCATCGAAACACCCCACCATGTTAATATCGCATTCATGGTAGCTGCGAGAAGCCATGCGCCGAAAAGATACCAGGCTTCTTTGGCTTCATTGTGTGCATCATCAGGTGAAAATAACCTTGCAATGCCTGCAAAATCAATACCACAAAATGCCAGCGCGAGGATCGTAGACCAGCGTATTCCGATGAACTTAAGATCACCTAAAAGGTCTTTCAGTGCGAAATCAGTGGTGCTGTAGTTAAAAGCTTCAAATGCCACCAATGCCAGCAAGATGATCACACCATACAATACACCAGAACGAAGCTGCATTCGTTTCAGATTTTTAACAGGGCTAAATCCAGAGGGTCGGGCAGTTGTTACGTTCATCGTATCATCTCCTTTTAAAAACCAGTGAACAGTCATTATTAGAACGATTGTTCGTATTATAGAACATACTTTCTACAATGTCAATAGCCAATTTCTCGATTGGATAACGATGGTCATAGCGTTAATTTTCAAAAATTCCAACCAAATTTGCGCCTTATGCTCATTTTTCCTGTCCTATTGCTACCGAATGAACACCCCGTCTTGACCATATAAAACACTTGTTCTATAATCATTCCATGATCAATCTCACCCGCTCTGAAGCCCGCTTTTTACTTCTTCGCCAACATTTTCTGGATGTACCGCGCTCCCTCCATGGGAAATCAGGAATTACCACCCTTTTTCAACGCCTGGGATGTATCCAATATGATCCTGTAAATATCATTGGAACCAATCCCTACCTGGTTCTGCAATCTCGTGTGGCAGATTTTACGCCTACCTTACTAGACGAGATGCTCTACTCGGATAGAACATTATGGGATGGCTTCGACAAAGTAATGAGCATCTATCAGGCGCAAGACTGGCCCTATTTTTCTCGTTGCAGAGAAAGGATGGTTCAATCTTACGGGAATCCCCAAAGAGAATGTATGCGCCTTTCAGAAAATGTGATGCAGACCATTCGAGATAACGGTCCTT
>JBDKSY010000463.1:0-3554 GCA_039680395.1 Anaerolineaceae bacterium
GGCTGCCAGAACGCGTTCACGAGAATTCATTTCATACGGTTCTTTCTTTCATCAATAATGATGGCTGTGACAATGATAGCTCCCTTTACAATTTGCTGCCAATAAGCAGAAACATTGAGCAGATCCAACCCATTGTTCAAAACACCGATGATCAATGCACCAACCATGGTACCCCATACAGTACCCACACCGCCTGCAAAACTGGTTCCACCAATAACAGCTGAGGCAATGGCATCCAGTTCGTACCCTTGACCCAGACCAGGTTGACCTGAACTAATGCGGGATGACAGTACAATGCCAGCTAAACCAGCAAGAAGCCCTGCATAGGTGTAGATCCCAATTTTGACTCTATCAATGTTGATGCCAGATACGCGGGCAGCCTGTTCATTTCCACCTATGGCATAAACATATCGGCCAAATTTGGTGTAATTCAGAATGATGTGTGTGACAATTGCCATTGCAATCAGGATCAGGATGGGAACCGGAAAACCAAATACCTCTCCCTGCCCGATGAAGTTGTAAGAATCCGTCAGGCTGCTGATTGGCCGGCCGTTGCTATACAGAAGGGCAAACCCTCTTGCCACCGTCATCATTCCCAATGTGGCAATAAAGGGTGGAATTTTAAACTGCGCAATGAGAAATCCGTTGATCCACCCGCAAAGAAAACCAATGAACAGGCCTGCCAGGATGGGCATGATGAGAGGTAATTCCAGGCCTGGAAATTTCGCTTCAGTCCAACCAGGTCTCTGCGCAAGGCTGGCTGCAACCACTGCTGCCAGTGCAAGTACTGACCCTGATGAAAGATCAATACCCAGGGCAATGATGGCCAGGGTAACTCCCATGCCAAGCAGCCCGATCACGGATATCTGGCGGACAACATTCAACAGGTTGCGCACCTGTAAGAATGCTGGTGACAGGAGCGAAACGAGAACAACCATTGCCAGTAAGATCAATACGATCGCGTACTTCTGAAAGAAGACTATAAACCATTCCTTTTTTATTAATCCGGTTTCACCGGTTTTTGTAGTAGCCAATTTCAATCTCCTCTTCTCATCATTGTTCCTTACCATGCTGTAGCAATTCCCGTAGCTGCGCGCATGATATTCTCCTGACTTGCTTCTGCCCGCGTGAATTCACCAGTAAGGCAGCCTTCATGCATGACGATCACCCGGTCACTCATTCCGAGAATTTCAGGAAGCTCTGATGAGATCATCAGAATGGCTTTCCCTTCCTGCGCCAGCTTTGACATTAACCTGTGGATCTCTGCTTTTGCGCCAACATCAATACCACGGGTGGGCTCATCCAGGATCAGGATATCTGGTGAGGTGAGCAACCAGCGAGAGACGAGCACCTTTTGCTGATTGCCACCTGATAGCAAGTTTATGAGTTGATCCATGCTGGGAGTTTTTATATCCAGCCTGGATCTTTCTTTATTGCAAGTTTCATTGATGAGCCGGTTGTGAAGAAAACCTCTTTTGGTGAATTGTTTCAGGTTTGCAATGATCATGTTGTCGCGTACCGACAGCACGCCCATAATACCGCTCGATCTTCTATCTTCAGTAAGCAATGCCATCCCATGCCGGATCGCATCCTCTGGTTTGGCAATGCGAACTTTTTGACCTTTGATGAAGATCTCGCCAGATTCAACCTTTGCAATACCAAAAATGCTCTCGATAATTTCGGTACGCCCAGCACCCATCAGACCAGCCAACCCGAGGATCTCTCCACGGCGAAGGTCGAAACTGACATCGTTGACTTTGCCTTTTCGATTGAGATTCTTCACAGATAAAACCACTTCACCGATCTCTGCTTCCTCTTTAGGAAAAATATTGGTGAGTTCGCGGCCCACCATCATAGAGATCAGACTATTCTTATCCGTCTCTCTGGCTGGTACTGTGGCGATGTAATGCCCGTCTCTGAAGACAGTGATCTCATCGGCAATTTCGAAAACTTCATCAATCCTGTGGGTGATGAAGATTATCGAAACACCTTTTTCTTTCAGAGAGCGTATCAGGTTGAACAAATGCTCCACTTCTCTTTCTGTGATAGCAGATGTTGGCTCGTCCATGATGATCAATTTGGAGTTGTAGGAAATCGCTTTTGCCATTTCCACCATCTGGGTATTGGCAATGGAAATATCCTTCATGAGTGAGGCAGGATCAACATGGATATCCAGTTGCTCAAGCAACCCTTTGGTTTTGGATAACATGGCTTTTCTATCAACAAGCCCTACTTTATTCATCGGTTCACGACCCAGGTAGATATTCTCCGCAACGGTCATGTAAGGAATGGGTGAAAGTTCCTGGTGGATCATGGAAATGCCCATTTTCAAGGCGGCAGCAGTATCATGAAGGATCACTGGCTGCCCATTAAAAATGATCTTTCCACTATCCGGTGTGTATAAACCGATAAGGACTTTCATTAGAGTAGATTTCCCAGCCCCATTTTCGCCCATCAAGGCGTGCACTGTACCTTTTTTTACCGATAGTTGCACATTATCAAGAGCTTTTACACTGGGAAATGATTTTGAGATGTTCTCCATCACAAGAATGGTATCTAAATCCATGATGAAGCCTTTCTTATTCAAAAAGATGTTTCTGTTATTGGGCAATATTATTATTTTTAAAACGATTGAGCGAGATCACCTGGAATGACACGATAATTTCCATTATGTTACCTGTGCGAGTCTCGCATACCGACTCGCACAGGTAACAGGAAAGATCCTATTTCATGAAATCTTCGTAATTATCCGGGGTTACCAGTACATATGGGATCCATACCCGGGTTTCGACGGTTTCTCCGCGAGCCAACCCAACAGCCGCTTTAATGGCGCCGCCACCCTGACCGGCGGCATCCTGGAAAACGGTAACATCCAGTTTTCCCTCTGCCATCGCTTCCAATGCATCTGGAGTGGCGTCTGTGCCGCCCACGATGATCTTGCCCAGTAAACCAGCTGCTTCAATCGCCTGGATAGCACCCAGAGCCATATCATCATTGTTAGAACAAACTGCATCTATCTGGTCACCAGTGGAGAGCCAGTTTTCCATCAGGGTCAACCCTTCTGGACGGCTCCAGTTGGCAGTGTCTTTCTTGGTGATCTTGATATCGGGGTACTTGGCAGCTACCTGCTCGACGCCAGCGGTGCGCTGGATGGCAGCTTCGTTATCCAGTTTTCCCATCATAATGACGACATTTCCCTTGCCGCCCAACTTTTCAGCGATGTATTCCATCTGGAAGATACCCGCATCAATGGAGTTGGAGCCGACAAATACCACATCCTCGGGCAGGTTGGCGGGCAGGCGGTTGACGTATACCAATGAGGTTTTGGCGTCTTTGGCTGCCTGGGTGATCGGATCGGTGGCTGCGGTGTCAACTGGCACCACCACGATGGCGTTCATACCCTGAGAGATGAAATTCTCCACCTGGGAAAGCTGGGTGGCAGTATCTTCCTTGGCATCCACATACGTCACTTCTACATCTGAACCGAGTGTGGCTGCATATTCCTTCATGCCATCGGTCATGTAGGTCAGGAATGTGTCATTGAAGTTGGCAAT
>JBDKSY010000464.1:0-2284 GCA_039680395.1 Anaerolineaceae bacterium
CGCTGGCTGATAGCTACATCATTCCAGGCATGTTCACTCATGATCACTTTTGTGATGGTTTGAATATCATTCTTATCGAAAAGCCAGACTTCGAAGGCAGTGACTTTCTTGGGATCACCAACACCTATCGTCTCAGAGATACCCACTCCACATTCACCCAGGAACTCGCCAGTTGGTGAGTCAATACTGAATGAGTCATCATACAGGTCATCACCAATCATATATGTGGTCATGAATTGAGCTACCGGGATATCCTGCTCTTCGGGTTCCATTTCAACCGGTGCAGGTTTACTGGCAACGACTTTTGTCGGAACGACAGGTTGAGGTTGCTGCCTTACTGGTCTTTCTGCTTTTTGAGGAGGAATATACTCTTGTGCTACAGTTCCTTTTTTACGGAGGAAAAGGAAATATACTAAAGCCCCACCTATTGCCAGCAAAACGATACATAAAACTGCCAACAATACTGCAGAAGAAATCCCTTTTTTCTCAGTTTCAGGTGTAACAATCGCTGCTGGTGGCTGGGTGGCACCCGGTTCAACCGTAGTGATCACCCCAACTCCAGTACCGATCAAATCTGTGAATTTTGCGATTATCTGAGCATCAATACTCGAATCCATCATTAACTGATCAAGAACGGAACCTGCGTTTGGGCCCAATGCTTCATACTTTCGAATCGCTTCTTCTCTATTGCCATCAACAGAGTAGGAATAAATTGCACCTTTAAGATAATCCTTCTGAAAATCGCTATACAAGTCTGATGGTTCTGCATTATTCCATGTTACCGGGAATAGGCCCCACCCCAAAGCGAATAATCCAATGGCAATACCAATTACCAAACCTGCAATCCCAGAATAGAGCGGATTTTTAAGATAATCGAGAACTTTGTTCATCACATTCCTCCACCAGCGCATCAGTTTACCGTTTTAAAGGTGCACCAGATTACTGATATTGTAGATGAGAAATCTACGCTGCGCAACAAATGGCATTAATCCTTTATGGAAGACTGTTGCAAGGTTTATGCCGTCTCTTCCACCATATCACTGAACTCGCCTTGCAAGAAGGTATTTTCACAATCAAGGCATTGATATTCACGTTTGTTTGCCACAACCAGCATTCCATGGCAATTGGGGCAAACATGCTTCACTGGCTCCTTCCAGGAAGTGAAATCACAATTGGGATAATTCTCACATCCGTAGAAGACACGACCGCGCCGGGTTTTCCGAAGAACAATTTCACCACCATCTTTCGGGCAGGTCACTCCAATCTTTTCGAGGAATGCTTCTGTGTGTCTGCAGGCAGGGAAACCGCTGCATGATACGAATTTTCCATATCTGCCCCATCGGATCACCAGATCCTGGCCACATTCAGGACAGGCTTTGCCAATTTTTTCAAGTTCAGCTTTTTGCTCAGGCATTTCAGCCTGTGCGTGTTTTAGCTGTGGCTCAAATTTGTCATAGAAAGTCCGAATGGTATCTACCCAATCTTCATTTCCATTGGCTATCTGGTCCAGTTCATCTTCCATCTTGGCAGTGAAATTCACATTGACCACATCTGAGAAATATTCAACTACCAGGTCAGATACCTGTATTCCAATATCGGTGGGAGTAAGGCGTTTTCCATCACGGGTTACATAACCACGATTTTGAATAATGGAAAGAATGGGTGCATATGTTGAAGGCCTACCAATGCCGTACTCTTCCAATGCCTGTACCAGTGACGCCTCGGTATAGCGAGGTGGCGGTTGGGTGAAGTGCTGTGCAGGGATAATACGTAATAATTTTTGGTTCTGCCCTTCTTCCAATTCTGCTGGGATGCGTACATTTTCTACTTCTTCACCTTTTCCATCTTCATCTTTCGCTTCTTCATAAACTACCAGATATCCTGGGAATTTGAGAGAGGATCCAGATGCCCTAAGTAGATAATTATGGTCTTTTGTAGAGCCTAAAACTTCAACAGAAATTGTGTCAAATACGGCTGCTTCCATCTGGCATGCCACAAAACGCTGCCAGATGATCTGATAAACCTTAAATTGATCTGGTGCGAGAAAAGGTTTCACCTTTTCCGGGGTTCGATATACCGAAGTTGGGCGGATCGCCTCATGGGCTTCCTGCGCAACAGCAGCTCTGGTTTTATATTGAGGGGGTGTCTCTGGCAAAAAGCTCTGGCCATGAACTTCCACAATATATTTTCGTGCTTCTTCTTGAGCAACTTCAGCAATATTGGTCGAATCAGTACGCATGTAGGTGATCAAACCTGTCGTACCACCTTCACCCACATCAATACC
>JBDKSY010000465.1:0-1522 GCA_039680395.1 Anaerolineaceae bacterium
TTATTTTTCTCCAGGGCCAACTGGTCCATTGAAGGGTTGATTCCAGTTGGTTGATAGCACTCCACTCAATAAAAGATCCAATGGAGGATGGTCAGCGATATGGTCGTAATAGTATGGCAATTCTATATGTCCTGATGTGCTGATAATGAATGTTCCTGACATTTGCATGGCATCCTGGCCAGGGGGTGGTGGTTCAACCGCGTACCCTTTTTTGCGTGCTCTGGAGATAGCTACCCATACTTTACGATTTAAGAAAGTTTGGAAGAGATTTCCACGTTCTAACCCGTACGCTGCATATGCCTTACGTTCTGGATCTGCTAATACCAATAGATCCGGTGCAAATTCCTGCGCAAAAAGTGCAGCCGATTCTGGTGTTCCCTGTGTTATCACTGCCAGATCCAATCCCGCCTGGATAATGCGATCTTTCCCGGCAATCAGCTCATCAAGCATCTCCTTGCATTGAGTACAACCAAAATGCCGGGTAAATGCGAGCAGGAGAGGATTAGAAGCCCATAAGGTAGAAAGCTGCACAGGTTTCCGTGTAGTATCAAGCAGCGTCAGGTCAGGAGCCGGTGAGTTAAAATTCAGGCGTTTATTGTTTTTCATCCAATCTCCTAAATCCTTTTGATAAATATGAATCAAGCCATGTAGTGAGCACAGCACCTTCTGTACCCATGTAACGTTTCACTGCATAAAGGTACGCTAGCAAATACTGGTTCACTTGATCTACTTTTAATTGCCTTCCAGGTAGAAATCGGTTAAGCCATTCCAGATCAGCTTCGATGAAAGCAGGGTCTCCCAGTTCAAGGGCAGATTCCAATCCAGAGGCAAAAAATGTATCTGCTTCTCCAATAAAGTTGCTTTCAAAAGGAGTATTCTGTAGTTCACTGTGAACGGTCATTTCGATGAATGGGCGTTGTTCAGCAAATTTCTTTGCAACATCCCCTAATGAACTGGTTAGAATTCCATGTGAGGGAAAAACAAGCGGCTTTATTGCCAGGTTTTCAACCATCTGAATGGCTTGCTCGATGTTTTCACCCAGAAACCAGGCAGGAATGCGATCTCGCAATTCCGGGATGCGGTTGAAGATCAACCCTCCGTATGCCAGAGGAATATTCATGTCAAGGAGAAACTCGATGGTAGTTTTGGTGGATGCGGCAGAAGATAATCGCTGGGCTGATAGAACAATGACATCCGGATGAATGGCTGTCGTGGTATCTTTCAATTGCTCCATGGGAACATTCGCACCGAGATAAACGACTTTGAATCCTTTTCTGCGTAAAAATAGATAGATCAGAAGCAAGGGAAAAATGTGCCTTTCACCAGCAGGGCAGGCAAGCATCGCCGTCTGCTGCCGGGTGGGGCTGGGGGCTGCCAGGATGAGGGCTTCGATACGACGAACCGCCAGGGCAGAAGCAAAATGCTCCTGTTGAACAGAAGCTTTCCCCGAATACCATAAATCTCCGACGGTTTTTAATCCTTGCTGAAGAACCTCTGTGCAGACCACCTCCACCGGGTACAA
>JBDKSY010000466.1:0-8168 GCA_039680395.1 Anaerolineaceae bacterium
TAACGGTCATTTTAAAGGGGATCTCCATCAAAGGTTCGCAAGCATATTCCTCCCTGAAGGGATCCGGTGAATTTCCGATGACAATTAACTTCCTTAAAAATAGGCGGATCAATACCGAGTACATTCCATTGACTCAAATGCCACTGGATGAGATCGAAAAGGGTTTCAAGGCTCTTAAAAATGGCGAATGTACTAAGGTCATCATAGTTCCCTGAAAGGAAAGGAGAGAGGGATGAACGGTGGATATATTGGCAAAATACTCAATGTGGATTTGACGACTAAAGTAGTAAATGTAGAAGACCTATCTGAAGATATTGCCAAACTTTTCGTTGGAGGATATGGGTTAGGTGCACGCCTGTTATACAGCCGAATGAAATCAGGAATAGACCCACTTGGAGCTGAAAGTGTTCTCGGTTTTGTCACTGGTCCATTGACAGGTACTGGAGCCATGTTTGGTGGACGCTTCTCAGTTGTGTGTAAAAGCCCGGTAAATGGTGGTTGGAATGATGCCAATTGTGGAGGCTTTTTTGGTCCTGCACTTAAAAGAGCTGGCTTTGATGTGATTTTAATTTCTGGAATTGCAGACCACCCGGTTTATCTTTGGATAGAAGATGGAAAGGCAGAGATACGGGATGCCCAACACTTATGGGGGAAGGATTGTACTGAAACGGAAGAGTTATTAAAGAAAGAGTCAGGTGATCTCAAAGTTACTTCGGCAGTGATTGGCCCTTCTGGCGAAAACTGTTCGTGGATGGCAGCGATAATGAATGATAGACATCGTGCTGCCGGGCGTGGTGGTGTGGGAGCCGTGATGGGTTCAAAGAAACTTAAAGCAATTACCGTACATGGATTGCAAAGAATCTCCGTGGCAAATGAAGCCATGCTGCGTGAAGTTAATTGTTCTATCACCAACGAAATGAAAAATGGAGATGCCGCTGGCTCTGTAATTGGGTTTGGAACACAAGGCACTGGCATGGGAAATGTTTTTGGAGTCATGACAGGCGATTCTCCCATCAAGAACTGGGGTGGTGCGGGGACAATTGATTACCTGGCTGAAAATCTGGAAGTTGGTGCATGGGATGAAAAATATAAATTCAAAAAGTATGCATGTGCCAGTTGTCCGATGGGTTGTGGCGCAGAGTACGATGTTAAGGATGGCGCTTATCCTGTAGGGAAAACTCAACGACCAGAATATGAAACTGTCATGGTATTTGGAGGATTAGCCCTGAACGAGGATCCTGAAGTCATCTTCAAGTGCAATGAAATATGCAATCGTTATGGGCTTGATACCATATCTACTGGTGCAACCATTGCCTGGGCAATCGAGTGTGCTGAAAATGGTCTATTCACTGAAGAAGAAACAGATGGCATAAAGTTATCATGGGGAAATGGCCCAGCCATTGTAGCTCTAACAGAAGCGATAGCTGAGAATCGCGGGTTTGGGCACATTCTGGCAAATGGATCACAGGCAGCTGCGAATAAGTTGGGCAAAGGGCATGAATACTTACAAGTGGTACGTGGAATAGAACTGCCAATGCATGATCCAAAATTCCTGCCTGGTTATGCGCGCACTTATCAAACGGATCCTACTCCAGCGCGTCATGTGAAAGGTGGTCTCGCCAATGTACAGTTCACCTGGGATGATGAGCAGAAATATAATTTCTCAAATACTGGTGAGGAAGACAAGCAAGTGACCTGTATTTACGAATATGTCAACATTACTGGAATGTGTAATTTCCTTCAGTTGACTACCATGCTCGATGTCCCGATGAAGTTAATGGAAGCTGTCACAGGATGGCCTATTGGTCATGAGGAACGTCTGGCTGCCAGTTTGCGCAGTCTCAATATCCGCCATGCTTTTAATCTACGAGAAGGTATTTTACCCAAAGACTCAGTGCTTCCAAATCGCTTGAAGGGAATCCCACCTCTTGCTGAAGGCCCTAATGAAGGCAAACAACTTGATACAGATGCCCTGGCCCATAATTTCTACCAGGCACTGGAGTGGGATGAAGTGACTGGTAAACCCAACAAGGGATCGCTTGAAAGATTAGGCGGCTTTGATGATGTTATTAAGAATCTTTACGCTTGATCAGAAGGCTGCACTCATGAAATAATCTCTGGAATATTGTTTACTCAAAATGGAGGAAAAGCAATGACAGAAAAACGACTAAATGGAAAAGTAGCATTGATCACTGGCGGTGGTTCAGGGATTGGGAGGGAAATTGCCAATTGGTACATCCGTGAAGGTGCAAGGGTAATGCTAGCAGATATTTCCGAAGACAACCTTAAGGAAGCTCAAGCGGAATTGGGTGATGCCTGCGAACGTGTTGTGATGGATGTTACAACTGAAACGGATGTCGAGAAGGCAATAACCGCTACTGTAGAGAAATTTGGAAAGCTGAACATCCTGGTCAATTCGGCCGGTATGGGTTCTATGGGAAAGATCATTGATACACCCGTGGAAGACCTGGATGCTGTATTCAATGTTGACTTGAAAGGACCGTATTTATGCATCAAACATGCAGCTAGGCAGATGATAAAACAGGAAGATGGAGGAGTAATCGTCACCATTGCTTCACTCAATTCACGTCAACCGGCTATAGGAATGGCTCCTTACTGCTGTGCAAAGGCGGGCGTGGAAATGCTCACCAAAGTAGCTGCAATGGAACTTGGGCCATACAAGATCCGTGTGAATGCCATCAGTCCTGGTTTAATCAAGACTCCTTTAACTAGTGGAATAATTGACATGGACGGTGTACTGGATAGTTTCCTGGATAATACCCCTTTGGGACGCAGCGGAGTGCCTGATGATATCGCTGGAGCAGCTCTATTCCTGGCTTCAGATGAAGCGAGTTGGATCAGCGCAGAAACTTTGTTTGTGGATGGTGGTGCGTTGACCATGCGCTATCCAAATACATACAAAATGATCATGGGTGATTAAAAACCAGCCAACAAGTGGGAAGAAGTTAAAAAGTGATGACGTGCTCTTGATTATATAGTTCATAGCAGGATTATTATAAGAATTGATAATCCTGCTATGAAATCAAACGGATTGTCAGCCTAAGCTTTTTATATCTTGCCTATTGATGTCGTATTGCTTTGCTTCTCTTGTTTCTGTTTTCGCTTTTCCTTAATGGTCAGCTTTGGCTTCTTTCTTTGCTCTCTTTTCTGTTTATCATTTTTCCCGTTAGTACCCATTTTGATCGCTCCTAAGCTAATCATTTTCGTATTTATTATATTTGATAATCAGAAATCCGAGGCAAGTCAATTTACTCTTTTATGTTGATCTCTGTCAATACTTTTTGAATCATCTCTTTAGTGATCCCGGCTTGTTTGGCTTGTGGCATGGCGAGCAGGGATTCCAATGTCATTCCTTTTGCCAAACCAAGCAATGGATTTTTTGAGATTCCTGGAACATATTTCTCCAGAATTTCTACGGCATGCTTATCTTTCAAGATTGCGCCAACTGTAGAACCTAATGTGTATGCCATCTCATCCTCCTTAAAATATTGAGCTCCTTCAAATCGTTCAATTATTCTTTACCAGATACATTTATTATAGGGCTTCTTTGAGAAGATGAAGACCTCTTTTTCTCTCCCTGACAAATATTCTGAGTTCGTGATCCATCCATATTTTACCCTGTGTGGAAATGGTAAAAACTAGCCAGGTTGATCCATAGATTCAAATACTTCATAGCACAGAATACTAATTCTGTGTCATAATATTTGAATATAGAAGAAGACTTTACAAAATATTACATCCCACTTTCCAGAACAATATTCCACTCTTCTCATAATAATTCAGTCTCTGATGCGGAGGTAGCCAGTATGGTCACAAATACGCATCCAACATTGCCTGAATTTGATTTAATCAGACCAGTCACACTTGCTGAAGCCAGTGAGTTCTTATCTCAACATACCAGTAATGCTCGCCCGTTCCTGGGTGGTACTGACATCTTTGTCCGCATGAGGGATGGGTATATAAAACCCCAGTTTCTTGTGGATATTAAGCACCTGGATGGAACAAATGAGATGAATTTTGACCCGCAGAAGGGATTGGTCATTGGCGCAGCGGTAAGTATGAACAGGGTGATCTATTCTCAGGATGTGGGAGAGAATTATCCTCTTCTTGTGGAAGCATGCCGGTCGGTAGCCAGTTATCAACTGCGTAGCCGGGCTACCATCGTTGGAAATATCTGTAATGCTTCTCCTGCCGGGGATACCATCGGTGCGTGTATGGCATTAAATGGGATGCTGCATATTCATGGTCTTCAAGGATCACGGCTTGAACCGGTCGATGGCTTCTTCCTGGGTCCAGGAAAGACGACTCTGAAGGCTGGGGATATCGTAACCGGCATATCCTTTCCCTTACCGCCACAAGGATGCGCTGGCACCTATCTCAAGTTGGGACGCAATAAACTGGGCGATCTGTCGCTTGTGGGTGTAACTGTGCTGGGGAATAACGATACCAGGAAGCAATCAGAGTTTCACTTTCGCATTATCCTGACATCTGTTGCACCCATACCGCTTCGAGCGAAAGATGCGGAAACCTATCTTTCTACTCACGAGGTCAATTACGAGACGATCCGTCAAGCTGCATGTATTGCTTCTGAAATGAGTACACCCATAGATGATGTGCGGGGAAGTGCCCGTTATCGAAAATCAATGGTTAAGTATTTAACTGAAACTGCAATTACTGCAGTGTGGAAGAAGTTACAAAAATAGTTCTCCCTGAAATGACAAGAAATTTCAGGTGTGAATCCTGCGGAGGAAAAAATGGCCTTCCACGAAATCGTCGTCACTGTTAATAGAAATCGCGAACAACTTGCGGTACCTTCTAATATGACACTTATGAGAATGTTGCGAGAAGTATTGGCTTTGACTGGTACCAAGAATGGTTGTTCAGCAGGGGAATGCGGTGCCTGCACGGTTCTTATGAATGGAGAGCCAGTGAATAGCTGCATGGTGTTGGCAGCTGAATGTGATGGCGCAGAGATCATTACGGTTGAGGGACTGGCAGGTGATAAACAGCTTGACCCAATTCAAGATGCCATCATTCAGGCTGGTGGAGTGCAATGTGGTTTTTGTACCCCTGGGGTATTGATTTCATCCAGGGCACTTCTCAACAGGAATCCCGATCCGAGCGAAGATGAAATTAAGGAAGCCCTGGTAGGCAATCTGTGCCGCTGCACTGGATATGCTCGTATCATCGAAGCGGTCAAGGAAGCTGCCAAAATAGAAAAAGAAAAAGTTTGAAACAGGTAGTTCACAGTATAAAGTTCATTATGTTGTTCATTTCTCAAACCAGACACCTTTTTACGAGGTGATTTATGGAAAAAAGCAACACACAAAAAGTACAAAGTCCTGTAGGTGAAAGCAAACCCCGTATTGATGCTTTCGAAAAGGTCTGTGGGGCAGCACTGTATGCGGATGATATCCAATTTGGGAATAAGTTGCTGCACGCAAGGATCAAGCGCAGCCCATATCCGCATGCAAGTATTAAGAAGATAGATACTTCAAGGGCACGTGCACTCCCAGGTGTAAAAGCAATTGTTACAGGAGAAGATTTCCCGGGTTTCATCGGTTTATATCTGAAAGACCGCCATTTTTTCTGCCGAGATCGTGTACGCTACGTTGGTGATCCTGTAGCTGGGGTAGCGGCTATTTCTGAAGAAATTGCCGAAAAAGCTGTGGATCTGATCGAGGTTGAATATGAGGTTCTTGAGCCGGTATTAGATCCGGAATATGGAGCCAGCCCTCAGGCACCCCTTATTCATCCTGACCTGCATAAGTATGTTGTAGCCAATTTTATTTTTCCGCAACCGGGTTCAAATATATCCAATCATTTCAAGATGCGTAAGGGTAATGTGGAGACTGTATGGAAGAACTGCAAGGCAATCATCGAACGAAAGTATTGTATACCCCATATCCAACATGTTCCCATTGAACCTCATGTGGCGATAGCCAAAGTTGACGAATCGGGTGAGGTCACATTATGGGATAGCTCGCAGTCGCCTTTTGCTCAACGTGACCTCATAGCTGAAACTCTGGGTATCACACAAAGCAAAATGCGCGTGATCGCTCCGTTGGTGGGTGGTGGATTTGGCAGTAAAGCGGGTGTGAGCATGGAATCGCTGGCAGTTGCTATTGCCACCAAAGTAAAGGGGTATCCGGTAAAACTACGATTGACACGCGAGGAAGAATTTTACACCGCATTTGTTCGCCAGGGATTGGTGGCTTATTTCAAAATGGGCTGTGATGAAAGTGGCAAAATCCTGGCGATGGAAAACACTTTTTATTGGGATGGAGGAGCATACACCGAGTATGGTGTAAACATCACCCGCGCTGCGGGGTATAGCTGCACTGGACCTTATGAAGTGCCAAACGTTAAGGCAGATAGCTACTGCGTGTATACAAATCATCCGGTGGGTGGGCCGATGCGCGGATTTGGCATGCCAGAATTGCATGCAGGGCTTGAGCAATGTATTGATGAACTTGCACTTAAGATGGGAATGGACACAGTAGAATTCCGGCATCGAAACTGTTTGAAAGAGGGCAGCATCCTGCCAACTGGTGGCAAAATGCATCCGACCGGGCTTTCTGAATGCCTGGAAAAAACCGCAGAAGCGATTGATTGGGGAAAGAAAGCATTGTCGAGTGCTCCAAATAAGCGACGTGGAAAGGGAATTGCCCTCATGTGGAAAGCACCTGCCATGCCTGGTAATGCTGGGTCGAGCGCTTTGGTAGAGCTGGCTGAAGATGGGATGCTGACACTGGGGGTAGGCTGCCAAGATATTGGTCAGGGTGCATTCACTGTCGCTGCACAGATGGCTGCAGCTACTTTTGGCGTACCTTATGAAAGTGTGCGATTGGCTACTCCGGTAGATACTCGATATAGCCCTTATGAATGGCAGACGGTAGCCAGCCGCATCACCTGGAGCACTGGGAATGCCATTATCAAGGCGGCGCAAGACGCTCGAAAACAGGTGCTTGACCTGATAGCTGAAGCCTGGAATGAAAACCCAGAGGATCTGGATATTGTCAATGGCAATGTAGTTTCGTATAAAAGTGAACGCGAAATCCATGTGAAAGATTTTGCTGTGAAAGGATTGCCAAAACCTGATGGAAAAGGCTGGATGGGAGGACCGATCATTGGTCGTGGGAGTTTTATGCCAACAGATGTGACTGGGTTGGATGCTGAAACCGGCCAAGGAGAACATGCAGTTGTTCATTTTACGACCGGGGCTCAGGCGGTTGATCTGGAAGTAGATCTTAACACAGGCAAAGTTGAAATTCTCAAAGCGGTAGCTGCTTTCGATGTTGGCAAAGCGATCAATCCCGATCTGGTTAAAGCACAGATGGAAGGCGGTCTGGTACAGGGGATCAGTTCTGCATTGTTTGAGTGTCTTCAGTTAAAAGACGGTTATGTGCAAAACCCCAGTTTTGTTGATTATCGTATAGCCACATCAGCGGACATTCCCAGATCCATGCAGACGATCATTGTAGAAGTTCCACAAGAAGATGGCCCCTGGGGTGCACGTGGGATTGGCGAACATTCGATGGTGCCTACCATTCCAGCGATCGCGAATGCCATCTACGATGCCATTGGGATACGTTTCGAGGGACCGCCCTTTACTGCTGAGAAAATCTATCTGGCGATGTTGGAAGCGGGGATCATAAAAGAATGAAAACAACGGTAAAAGCTATAGTGAAACAAGGCGAATACCACGATTCAGTCAGCCTGATGCTGGTGGCACGTGAGCTCAATTATCAGGATGGTGTGCAGGATTCTGCGGTAGTGATGGCAACGGAAGCAAATAAATCCATCCTGTTCAACTCGGGATTATTGACTGATGAGATAAAAAATGCAACTGCAAATGACCTGGTGCTGGTGGTCTGCGCAATTGATGAATATCGAGCAAAACTGGCGCTCGATAAAGCTGAACAGCTGCTTAAACCGAAACTAGTTCAAGAAGAGCATGGCGAGAATAGACCGAAGACGGTGCGGAGTGCACTTTCGCTAAATCCTGATGTGAACATGGCGGTTATTTCCGTCGCAGGTCGTTATGCAGCCAATGAGGCATGGGAAGCTTTACGGCATGGTCTGCATGTGCTACTTTTTAGTGATAATGTGTCACTTGAAGATGAAATTGCCTTAAAGAAATATGC
>JBDKSY010000467.1:0-1697 GCA_039680395.1 Anaerolineaceae bacterium
ATCTTTCGAAAGAGTCAAATCTCGACTTTCAAACGTTCTCCTGTTTGAAAACGTACAATTTGTTCATTCTGGCAACCAATTCCTCTGACAAAAACATTAATAAGTTGTGCAGAAAAATTGGTTAAAAATTCTAAGCAAAGACAGATTGCTCTGTCGTTCTTTCAGCGTCTCGAAAACTTAAACGCTCGCGTCATTGATCACATAAGCCACAAACCTGCAAAAATCTATTAAATTGAGGTTTGTTCTACTGATACAATTATACAGTATTTTCTAATATTTAACCAGCAAATCACATTGGTGAGGAGGATTTTTAATGAAGATATCAAAGGAAGAAGCGCTGGAATACCATAGGTTGAATAACAGACCAGGTAAACTGGAGGTAATTCCTACAAAACCATTAGTAGATCAACGAGATTTATGCCTGGCATATACACCTGGCGTTGCTTATCCCGTTCTAGAAATTGAGAAATATCCTCAAACTTCATACGACTATACAAATAGAGCAAATCTGGTTGCAGTTATATCGAACGGCACAGCTATCCTGGGCTTGGGGAACCGGGGTGCACTCGCAGCAAAACCTGTAATGGAAGGAAAAGGTGTGTTATTTAAGAAATTTGCCAACATAGATGTTTATGATCTTGAAGTAAATGAAACTGATCCTGATTCATTCATTAAAATCGTTGCTGCATTAGCACCCACATTTGGTGGAATAAATCTAGAGGACATTAAATCTCCTGATTGCTTTACCATTGAACAACAACTACAGAACATGCTGGATATTCCAGTATTTCATGATGACCAGCATGGAACTGCGATCATCCTGGCAGCAGCTTTGCTTAATGCATTGGAAATTATTCACAAAGATTTGAATAATATTAAAGTCGTCTTCTCAGGTGCTGGAGCTGCAGGATTAGCTTGCGCGAAACAGATCCATCATCTTGGTGTTCCAAAGAATCACATCTGGATGTGTGATGTTGATGGCCTGGTATATGAGGGGCGAAAAGAAGGTATGTTTGAAGAAAAAAGTCAATTTGCCATGGGACAGAACCCTGCTACACTTGCTGCTGTCATAGAAGATGCGGATGTTTTCATTGGTCTTTCTGTCGCTAATATCCTCACTGCTGAAATGATCAAGAAGATGTGCAATAATCCTATCATTTTTGCAATGGCCAATCCCGATCCTGAGATCAGCTACGAAACCGCTCAGGCAGTTCGTCCAGACGCAATTGTTGCCACAGGTAGATCAGATTATCCCAACCAGATCAATAACGTCCTGGGGTTTCCTTTTATCTTCAGAGGAGCACTGGATACACGTGCCTCTGCCATCAATCAGGAAATGAAAATTGCCGCATCGAAAGCATTGGCTGAATTGGCACACGAACCTGTACCTCAAGAAGTACTGCGGGCATACCACATTGATCATTTGGAATTTGGAAAAGAGTATCTGGTACCCAAACCATTGGATACAAGAGTGCTGATCTGGGAATCTTTAGCTGTGGCGAAAGCAGCAGTAGCCAGTAGTGTTGCCAGGCAAACGATCAACCTTGATGAATACAAGACAAAACTGGAGTTGCTTTCGCAAAAGGCATAAATCAAGCTTTATGTTTCATGTTAGAATTATCTTATGAATTCGCAAGGGCTTCCTTCGACCTATCGCCAGAGTGAGATTGATCACCACAGGCAAAAAACCTGGCAGA
>JBDKSY010000468.1:0-5111 GCA_039680395.1 Anaerolineaceae bacterium
AGATTTTTCTGAAAGAATGGGATATTTGGCAATAAACAAAAGCAAGGTGATAATATATTCATACAACAAATTATCCACCCGTTCTTTTCAGGTGGCATTGATCCTCTCATTACAACAATCCCAAGGAGGTCTAAATGCCAACAAATGATGAAATACTGGCTGTAATTTTAGGTGGTGGTCGCGGCGCTCGTCTGTATCCGCTCACCCAGCAGCGCTCAAAACCAGCAGTACCTATCGCTGGAAAATATCGGTTGATTGATATCCCCATTAGTAACTGTATTAATTCTGAAATTTATAAGATAGCAGTTCTGACGCAATTCAATTCGATTTCTCTCCATCGTCATATCTCCCGCACTTATCAATTTGATAACTTTCACACAGGTTGGGTACAGATCTGGGCGGCAGAGCAAACCACTGAAACAACGGATTGGTATCAGGGAACTGCTGATGCTGTGCGAAAACAGTTCTTTGAGATCCGCTCTACGCGGGCGAAATATGTGTTGATCCTGGCGGGGGACCATCTTTACCGTATGGATTATGCAGCAATGGCCAGATTCCATTGGGAGAACAACGCTGACATTACCGTTGCCGTTCAGCCTGTGCATCAAAAAGATGCAGACCGTTTTGGTATTCTAAAGCGTGATGAAACCATGCAGATAGTCCAGTTTGCAGAAAAACCTAAGGATCCCAAAATACTTAAAAAGATGGTAAGCAGGGATGAACTTGAAAGACCTTACCTGGGCTCCATGGGCATTTATCTTTTCAATATTGATATCTTGGAAGAACTTTTATTGCGTAAAGATTTCGAAGATTTTGGCAACCACGTCATTCCACACGCCATCCATCATCACAAAGTTTGTGGATTTGATTTTGATGGATTCTGGGAAGACATCGGAACCATTCGCTCATTTTATGAAACAAATCTGCGGTTGGCCATGCCCGATCCACCCTTCAATTTGTTCGATGATGAGCGACCGATCTATACTCACCCGCGGTATTTACCTGGTTCAACCATTGAAGACAGCCAGTTGGAAAATGTGCTATTATCAGAAGGCTGTTGCATTAAAAATGCAGATATTCGTCATTCAATAATTGGGTTACGCAGTCAGGTTGGCAGTGGCGTGAGGGTGGAAGATAGTATTATCATGGGGGCTGATTACTTGCAATCCAGTGCTCAGAAAGCGAAAGAAGATTATATACCTGTTGGAATTGGCGATGGTTCGCTTATCAAAGGAGCCATCGTTGATAAAAATGCCCGCATTGGTAGGGGAGTGACCATTTTACCTTTTGCCCGGGGAACGGATATGGACGGGGTCAACTGGTATGTGAGGGATGGGATCGTTGTCATTCCAAAGAATGCTGTGATCCAAAATGGAGCGTATATTGGGCCTGAAAGAAAACTCCCAGAGGTACAAACCCCTGGTTGAAAAATTTGAAGTACATGCAGGAGGAAAGTTTGACACTATCAAAATCAAATAAGCCCGCAGAAAAACCGGATGTGACCATCACCTGGCATAACCTCGACGCTGAAGAGGTATTAAAGCGGCTTGATACCACGGTTCAAAATGGCCTGTCTACGCAAGATGTTGCGCAAAGACTGGAAAAGTATGGTCTCAACCAATTGACTGAGAAACCAAGACCAACGTTTTTTCAACTTGTGCTCAGCCAATTGAATAATTTCATCGTCATTTTGTTGATCGTAGCGGCTGTGGTTTCTGCCATCATGGGCGAATGGGTGGAATCTGGTGCCATTCTTGCGATTGTGGTTCTGAATTCAGTATTAGGCGTGGTCCAGGAGAGCCGAGCTGAACAGGCTCTGGCAGCATTGAAAAAGTTATCTGCGCCAGATGCACAGGTATTGCGTGACGGGCATCGTGTATCGGTGCCGGCGAACCAACTGGTGCCCGGCGATGTAGTATTCCTGGAAGCGGGAAACTTCATCCCAGCGGACCTGCGGCTTTTGGAAGCGGTTAATTTGCGCGTAGATGAAGCTGCATTGACGGGTGAATCTGTGCCGGTGCAAAAGAATGCTTCACTGCGGTTGGAAAAAGATATTCCGCTGGGTGATCAGAAAAACACAGCCTTTATGGGCACCGTTGTCAATTACGGACGTGGACGCGGTGTGGTGGTTTCTACTGGCATGCACACCCAGCTTGGACTGATCGCTGATATGCTGCAGTTGGTGGAAGAAGAACAGACACCATTGCAGAAACGTCTGGATAATCTGGGAAAGCTCCTGGGGTATGCCTGTCTGGCGATTTGTGCGATCGTATTCATTGTAGGTCTTTTACGATCCAATTTTGAATTACAGGCGATCATTGACATGTTCATGATCGCGGTCAGTCTGGCGATTGCGGCAGTGCCTGAAGGTCTACCTGCCGTTGTGACCATCAGCCTGGCGCTGGGTATGCGAGAGATGGTACAGCGACATGCGCTCATCCGCCGGCTTTCCTCTGTAGAAACATTGGGTTCGGCTACCGTTATCTGCTCGGATAAAACTGGTACCCTGACCCAGAATGAAATGACCGTAACCCGCATGTGGGTGGATGATCATTTCTTTCACATTACCGGCACAGGCTATGACACCGCTGGTGATTTCTTCTGCAACGATCAAAAGATCAACGTATCCGATTACCCGGGACTTTCGACTGCATTGTGGGTGGGGGTCTTGAACAATGATGCGATGCTGGAAGAAGTAAGCAATAACGGCAATGAGAAGATCACCCGCATGATTGGTGATCCTACCGAAGGTTCCATCCTGGTGGCTGCTGCGAAAGCAGGTGCATATGCTGCTCAAGTCAATGAAGCATACCCACGTGTCAACGAAGTTCCATTTGACTCTACTCGGAAACGTATGCTGACCATGCACGCCATCCAGGAACCACGCCCGGAAGATTTTTCTCCCATTTATGATGATCAGAAGCATGAGTGGCGCGCAATTGTTGTAAAAGGAGCTCCTGATGTCGTTCTGAACCTGTGCAACAGTTATCAGAATATGAATGATCAGGCAAAACCTCTTGACGCGAACATGCGAGCCGCCATTCTGGAAGCCAATGACACCATGACTAAAGATGCTTTGCGGGTGCTTGGGTTGGCTTACCGGCTGGTGCCGGTGCTGCCTGAAGAGATGACGAATGAATCGCTGGAACGTGATCTGATCTTTGTGGGTATGGTCGGTATGATAGACCCCGCTCGTACAGAAGTCAAACCTGCGTTGATGACCGCCCGCCGAGCTGGTGTGCGTACCATCATGATCACCGGAGATTATCCCAATACCGCACGCGCGATTGCTCAGAGCATTGGTCTTTTACGACCTGGCCGTAAAGTAATGACTGGTGGTGAAATCTCTGAATTGGATGATGAAGCTCTGAAACGCGAAGTGATGGAGACCGATGTGTTTGCCCGTGTATCTCCAGAGCATAAAATGCGGATCGTGGATGCGCTGCGGGCTAATGACCAGGTTGTTGCCATGACCGGTGACGGCGTGAACGATGCACCTGCCATTAAACGAGCGGATATTGGTGTGGCAATGGGCATCACAGGTACCGATGTGGCGAAAGAGACCGCTGATATGGTGCTCACGGACGACAACTATGCCAGCATCGTCTCAGCGATCGAGCAAGGCCGCATTATTTACAACAATATCCGTAAATTCGTGTTCTTCCTTCTGTCTTCCAATGTGGCAGAGATCATGATCATCTTCCTGGCAACGATCGCTGGATTACCCACTCCTTTGACTGCCATTCAACTACTTTGGCTGAACCTGCTTACCGATGGGGCGCCTGCTCTGGCGCTGGCGATGGAAAAGGGCGACCCGGATGTGATGGAACGTCCACCCCGACCCAAGCGAGAGCCGGTCATCAACAGTTCTATGCAAGTGGGCATCATTGTTCAAACGATCGCCCAAACGGGCTGTGTTTTACTGGCATTTGCTTTGGGGTTGATCTGGCACCTGCAAGGGCAGGGTATCCCGGCTCATACCAACCCTGTTGCTTATCTGATCCAGTATGACTGGAGAGGAGTGGATGTTCAAACTGCGGAGACCATGGCCTTTATCACACTTTCACTGTGTGAGTTGTTCCGTGCCTATACGGTTCGTTCAGAACGGGTTTCACTATTCAAAATTGGGATCTTCTCCAATAAATGGATGCAGTATGCAGTAGGTTTATCTATCTTCTTGCTGGTGTTGGTGGTCAGTGTTCCATTCCTGCAGCCAATTTTCAATACACACTTCCCATCACCGATAGAATGGTTGGTTGTGGTAAGCCTGGCGTTCGTTCCAGCCATCGCAGAAGAAATCACCAAGTTCTTCCTGCGAAGGGCTGACAAGAAGAAAATGGCAGCATTAGCTGAGTAATGAAAAGCAGGGGTTTAGCATCCGGTAAATGTAAATGATTGAGGGATGATCAAAATTTTCGGATGCTAAACCCGCTTGAAAATGCCACATCGTAAAGAGCAGGTCTCGTAAGGGGGAAATAATTAACCACAAAGAAGATTAATAGGCATATTTGTGTCTTTTGAGTTTTTCATGGTTTAGAAAAGTTTTTGTGCATCGTAGTCTCGTGGTCAAAAGGGGAATTACCTGATCCGCAAGGTGATCACCTTTTGTGGGGCTGCATCGAAGGAGATACTTTCACCTGATAATACCGGTACTTCCTCTAGAGATTCTTCTGCCAGGTTCGCATACCGCACTTCCTTTACCGGAAGATGGAAATGTAGCTTACATTTTAACGGGTCATCCGTCAGGTTCACACCGCGCAGTATCCAGCCCTTCTCATCATCAGCAGGTTTGATCGCTGTGACATGGAATGCATCCGGCTCAACATGGATAACGCTGCCGGACGTAGCTATGACACCCTCGTGAGGCTGGCTGATCACCCCGATCATGGGGGTGCTGAAACCATACCCTTCTGCCATCGCCTGATCCCACCTGCCTGTATGGGGGATCAGGGAATAGGCAAACACATGCGTGCCATGCATTTGCGCACCCGGGGTGGCGAGCATCGGTCCAGCATGTCCCTTACGGGTGGAAAAGTCATCGCGTGAGATCCAACCCACACAACGCAGCAAGGTCAAAGCAGCTTCCAGATTTTCATCATCCTGGTACTGTA
>JBDKSY010000469.1:0-1737 GCA_039680395.1 Anaerolineaceae bacterium
TCCAGATTGTTCATAGATCCACCCCAGGTTTAGCGGATAACTTGCTTCTAAGGGAGAAGACTGGATATCTTTTTCAAGATAATGAATTGCACTCATAGAATTCCCAAGCTGCCAATCCAACATGGCAAGGTCAGCTCCGATCCATCCCAATTCTGGTTTTGCATCAACAACATATTTCAGGTCATATCGTGCCAGCACCAACATTTCAGGATCATTCGTTTGCGCCCATTCCTGTGCGCGCAATAATCCTACATTCATTTGATAATACGTAAGATTAGGATCTCGCAGGATGCCTTTTTGCAATTCATGAGAGGTATTATTAAAATTCCCTTTTGAAATATCCTGATAACCAGACCAAAAGGGTATATACGCTGAAAGAATGAACGAAATACAAAGGACAACAATTCCAGCAGGCACCCATAAGAAATGGATGCTGATATCATGGTTCTTCCGTTCTGATTCAGGTGTAAAAGAAAAGATCCATGCCAACAGAAAAACACAGGATATCATGACAACCGGCCAATCTGTAAAGTCATCCACCAGGCTATGAAGGATAAAGCCAAAAATACCAGCCATAGCTCCAGCAACGATCAACCGGTGCTCCGATTCCAGGATGCGATAGAGTGAAATTACCTTTTGAAAAATACCCACGATCAAAACCACTAATGCAATACAACCTATCAAACCTGATTCGACCAGAGTGGTCAGCAAAGTTTGGTGAGCATTGGTGATCCATTCTCCTGGCGGGATGGAATGAGAAATTTTCAGATATTCAAATGGAAATCTACCTGGTCCAATCCCGATCAAAGGGCTGGATTCCCATATTTGTAATGCCTTCTGCCAGATGGATAAACGACTGTCCCAAAAACCCGCACCATGAGAAGGATGCTGCAAGAAGGTGAACATGGATGCCAACCCTATTGCAAGGATGATCACTCCTATAAAGATGAATATGGCTATCGAAAGTCTTGGTTTTCGTCTGATCCACTCTTTCAATTCAATAAGCCAACCATGATGCAATATAGACAAAAGCAAAAGGATGATCAGCCCTCCAATGATCCCCAGCACTCCCCCTCTTGAAGAGGAAAAGATCAATCCCAGTGCATAAACCACCAACCAGAGAGCAAAAAGCATCCGCTGCCAGAGTTTTTTGGATGTGAACAGGAAGACCAGGCAAATAGGAAGGAAGAGATTGACAAGAGCCATCAACGGATTGGAGTGCCCCAGAGTACCAGTAAAACGGTATAAATATGGGGGTTGTTCGAAATCAGGGGCAATCAATGTGAACCAGTTACGGTAAGCAGTTGAAACCTCAACCAAAGCGCCAATTAATAAAACACCTGTGATAATTAACCAAAAATAGATCCAAAATTTCTTTTGACCTAATATGCTGAATAATTCATAAAATACAAAAAAGCACAAAACATAAATGAGTATTTGGATCACCCGATCGAGAGATTGACGAAGGTCAGAGGAAGTGATCCATGTAAGGACGATCACAGAGAGAAAGCCACCAAAAAATACTTCGAGTCCGGTATTGGGAAGCTTGCCATGCTTCAAAAAACCCCGGTAATATAAAATTCCTGCTGTTGCCAGGGTAAAAAATATTGCTGAAATGATCTGCACCCACAGAAGAGAAGCCCAGCGATACCCACCTGTTAACACCAACAGGATAATTCCAATCAATCCAGAAAAATAAAGGATTGGTCGGTTCAATCGGCTAAGCTGAAGATTCTT
>JBDKSY010000470.1:0-10806 GCA_039680395.1 Anaerolineaceae bacterium
ATTTGGGATGGAAAAAGCCATCCAGTTCATGGCCCGTTTTAGAAGGTACGTGCGGTGGATCGAGATCGTCAGCGGTTCGCTCTTGATCATCGTCGGACTGCTGATGGTGTTCGACCGGATGACTCTCGTCGCCATTTGGGCGCTGCAGCGGGGTTATTTTATCGACTTGCCTCTGGGAGGCGCGGTCACGCCGACTTACATCATTGCTGTTTTTGCGGGTCTTCTGTCGTTTCTTTCCCCCTGCGTTTTACCATTGGTGCCAGCCTACGTGGGATATTTGAGCGGACGGGCAGTCAAAGACCTGCCTTCGCCGGTGAAAGAATCTATGATTTAGGGAGGATTTCCAGGAGAAATTCCTCAATTTTTTCTGGCAGCATAGCCCCGACTTGAATTCGCTGGAGTATGCCTTGTGTATCAATAAAATAGCTGGTCGGCATTCCGCGCATACCGTATAACCCAGCACTGACATCACCGCTCTCATCCAGAAGAATGGGAAAAGTAAGTTTTAGTTCTGTCACGAAGTCTCGAACATCCTGCAAATTATCCTGTGCCGTGAAATTTAATCCTAATACAACCAATCCTTTGCCATTGAATTTCTCGTAAGCCGCCTGAATTCCTGGCATCTCATAACGGCAAGGTGGGCACCAACTGGCCCACAGATTGATCAACACAGTCTTTCCCCGGAGATCCGACAGTTTTATTTCGTTACCATCCAATGTTTTCAATCGAAAATCCGGCGCGGGTTTACCCGTTTGGGCGACGGCAGAAGTTGTGATTGCAGGAGTAATTTTGATAACTCTGGGAGTGTCTGTCGTTGAAGGTACGATCGCTGCCGGGTAACTTCCTGTGGGAGTAGGAGATGAAAGAGTTGCGGTAGGGACGGGTGCAAGAGCTAAATTGCTGGCCAAAGCAATTCCCAGGATGATCCCTGACAGCACAATATTCGGTAGCGGGTTAAAAGGTTGTCTTCTTTTGAAAGAGTATTCGGGCATAAGCCACCATAGTCAATCCGGCTTTAATATACCTCCTGAATAATCCAAGAATCAACGGTGCATCGTAAGCAATTTTGCCCTACCCATGAGGGGCAATAGAACCTATTCATAAAAATGATCCTTAACGATAGACTGGTTAGAAGGAAATTCACCCATATTTAGGAGTGTCTAGGAGAGAACAGCCTCGTGGAGAGAGCCAGCGATACTGAACCCCAATTCGCAAATCCGGCCCGGCCCGGGTCTAGAATACTTATTTTCCTTTCCCAACTTAATCGACCTTTGACCATAACGCTGGAACAAGGAATAGCGTTCACGCTCGCATGCGCCGTGATCCTTACCCGTTTGATCGGCCTGGGGGAGCGCGTCATGAGCCACGATGAAAGTTTGCACGTCTATTATTCGTGGCTGTTGGCGACTGGCAAAGGGTTTATCCATACTCCAATGATGCATGGGCCCTTCTTGTTTGAGTCGACTGCGTTTATAAACATTTTTTTTAGGGCGAACGATTTCACTTCGCGGTTGATCCCGTTGATTCTTGGTTCATTCATCGCGATTGTTATTCCTCAACTGCTCAAACCCTGGCTTGGCAGATCAGGAACGCTGATCGCCTCCTTGCTATTTTTGATCTCTCCTTACGTGTTGTACTACTCGCGTTATATCCGGCATGATATTCTGGTGATTGCCTGGATGCTGCTGGCGGTGTACTCAATTTTTGGATATCTCTTCCAGCGGAAAGAACGATACCTGGTCATATTTGTGGCGGCAATGGCGCTTATGTTCTCCACAATGGAGATTACCTTCATTTACCTTGCGATCTTTGCCAGTTATCTTCTTGCCCGCATTGGGTGGAAATATGGTGTACGGTGGAAAGTGGTAAAAACATCGCCGGAATTTGATCTACTCGTACTGATGGTCACTTTAGGAGCCTTCTTTTCGTCCACAATCGCGCTGCCAATCATCAACCTGTTTTTCTCCCGATTGACTGGCGCTGCATTTGTAGATCTATCTGTCCTGGGGAGTCAAGGCACCGAATGGATGTCCAATCCATCTGGTGTCAGACTGTGGGCGCTTTTCGGTGTTTTCTCGGTAGTCTCTACCGGATTGGGCATAGTCTGGGGAAGGCAACGTTGGTTAAAACTGGCAGGCCTTTTCCTTGGGATCGACCTGATTTTGTTTACCACCTTTTTTACCAACCCGGCTGGAATTGCCAGTGGGTTTATCGGTTCTTTGGGGTACTGGTTGTCTCAGCAAGGAGTGGCGCGAGGTGGACAACCCTGGTACTACTTCCTGATCGTCTTTCCGATTTACGAATATCTTCCTTTGATCGGTGGGATTGGTGCGGCTATCTTATTTTTTATCCGCCGGAAACAATTGCCGGAATTGGCACGCAACTTCATCCCCTTCGCTTTATGGTGGGCCGCGGGAATTTTCCTCGCCCTCTCCCTGGCTGGAGAGAAAATGCCCTGGCTTTCCACGCATATTACCGTGCCTTTCCTATTGTTGGCAGCGTGGTGGATTGGTCAGATGGTGGAAGGGATATGGGTAGATGACGTCATCCATTCGAAACCGAAAGGCTTTTTCAAACGGATGGGGTTAGTTGCCATCGGGATAGTTACTCTACTGACCATGCGGACTTCCTTTTTTGTGAATTACATCAACTATGACGATTCCACCGAGTACATCGATTACGCTCACGGAGCGCCGGGAGTTAAATGGGTACTGGATGATATCCAATCCATTGCCACCCATACGGGTGCCGGTGAGGATTTAAAAATCGCCTACGATTCGGATGTGTCGTGGCCGATGAGTTGGTACCTCAAAGATTACCCCAACAGCTCGTTTTATGGCTCGCAACCAAACCGGGAGGCCCTGGATGCGCCGGTGGTATTGGCAGGCCCGTCCAACTGGAACAAGGTCGAACTGATGCTTGGTTCCAGGTATCATCGTTTTGAGGTAATTCGCATGTGGTGGCCTATTGAGGATTATAAAAACCTGACCTGGGGTCGAATCCGCAAGGCATTGGCGAATCCCGATCTACGCGCTGCCCTTTGGGATATCCTGTGGAAACGGGATTACACCCGTTATAGCTCACTGACTGGAACTTCGCTCAAGCCACCTACCGACTGGCCATTGGCAGAGAAAATGCGGGTCTATGTTCGCAAGGATATTGCTTTACAAATGCTTTCTCTCAGCCTGGGGCCAAGTGTTCTGGCAGATATCCCACAGCAAGCGGATGCCTATGCAAACATCCAAAAAACGATAAAACCGGAATTTGTTATCACCACCGGCGAATTGAATGCACCCCGCAATCTTGCAGTCAGTAGAGACGGCAGCATTTACGTCGTGGATAGCGGCAATGCTAGGATCGCGAAATATAACTCCCAGGGTGAGCTGCTGTTATCCTGGGGCAGCCGGACTCCAGATGGACAATCACCGCCCGCGGCGGGAACGCTTAACGAACCCTGGGGAATTGCCTTGGACGACGATGGCAATGTATTGATTGCGGATACCTGGAATCATCGCATTCAGAAGTTCGACTCACAAGGTAAGTTTGTAGTTGAGTGGGGATCCTCTGGTCTTGCAAGTGATGGGTTGGATCGATTGTGGGGACCACGTGGTATCGCCGTTGCCAGGGATGGTCGCATCTATGTCACAGACGCCGGTAATAAGCGTGTGGTGGTTTTTTCCTCAGAAGGTACAGCCTTGTTCGAGTTCGCCACTGGGGGCGATGGTCAGTTAGATGAACCCGTGGGCATCGCGCTCGGCCCGGAAGGAAATATCTACGTAGCCGACACCTGGAACCTGCGCGTGGTAGTATTTTCTCCGGAGGGTAAATATATTTCCAGCTTTAACATTCAGGGCTGGGGGAGTAGCTCGGTAGACAACAAACCTTACCTGTCGGTTGGACCCGATAATCGTATCTATCTGACCGATCCGGAAGGATACCGGGTGATCGTGTTCTCAGCTACGGGCGAACCTCTGGCTGCGTTTGGCCAGTACGGACCCGAAGATGGATCCTTTGGTTTACCGAATGGATTGGCTTTAGGTCCAGATGGAAGCTTGTGGATTGTCGATGCCGGCAATAACCGGGTCGTAAAGTACCCGCCGATCCAGCCTTAGGCCTATGACATCGAGTAGGCTTGTCAATTTCCTCTCCTGGGTGGTTGTTTCTTTCGTTTTGATGATTGGCGCTTGGGTTGTTTACAGGTTCGCAGCACCTGTCTAGGCGAAAGCTGATCTAGAGAAGAGTATCCCACCTACACCGAATACCATTGTGTATGGTAGGCGTATAGATTTACCCGCGTTTTCTCCATCTACAAAATTAAGCTCGATAATCCGTTTGGCAGACCTGCATACCTACCGGCCGCCCCAGCCAAGATTTTCTGTAACTCAACATACTGTGGAAAAAGGAGATACAGCCTGGACGATTGCGAAGAAACATAATATCCAGCCTGAAACGATTTTATGGAGCAATGAAGGATTAAGTACCAACGCTGGTTCGTTGCGTATTGGGGTGATTCTAAATATTCTACCGGTCGATGGAGTCTTGCATATTGTTCGCGAAGGAGACACCTTGGAACGAATTCAGGCGTTGTATGGTGTTTCGATCGATGAGATTGTCAATTTTATTGGGAATGATTTTCGAGGAGCGATGCCTGATAAATTGCTTGCAGAGAGTCAGATCATTGTTCCTGGAGGAAAAAAACAAATCGTGTGGCAGGAGCCAGGCCCCACGGTACTCCCAGGTAAAGGTAGAAAATCTCCGGGTTATTATTCGGGGCATCTGGTTTATATTGGTAGTGGTTATTTTTCCTGGCCGATCTCTCCAATCGTAATTACCCAACCTTATTGGAGCGGCCATCTTGGGATTGATGTAGGCACTTATGAGCGCCAGCCGATTTTTGCGTCCGATAGTGGAACCGTGATTTTCTCTGGCTGGGATACAACTGGTTTTGGGAACCTGGTAATCATCGATCATGGAAATGGATACTGGAGCTATTATGGGCATAATTACGCCAATCTTGTTCGCGAAGGTCAAGGCGTAGTAAAGGGCCAGCAAATTGCAGAATCGGGTAGCACTGGTAATTCCACTGGGAATCATATTGATTTCCGCATACGATTAGATGCCGGCGGATTCCTAAATCCCGCGGATTTTTTACCATAGTTATCGTTAGTGTAGGAGGATAGGTGGAAGACAAAGGTAATCAACAAGAAGGAATGAAAACTGCGTGTGACGGTGTCATCCGTAATCCGGAGCGTTTCCCATCGGCGATTTATCAGGGTGTCCGAGTGTATTTTTGCAACATGGCATGCCTGAGAGTTTACGAGCAAGCGCCGGATGCTTTCATGCGAGGGGAAGTAGAGCACCCAACCGAAGAGGATTGAGGCTGTGGAATCGAGTGAACCATATGCGGAGTCAAAAAATCGCAGCCTCAGTTGTAATCGAGAGGCTGCGATGATTTGTTTGCGGCACCGTTCTATTGAATGTCTTTCTGCATTTGTAGGAATTGTTCCTGTGTGATCTCACCTCTGGCGTATCGCTGTTCAATAATTTCTAAGGCTGAAAGAGGAGCATTCCCATGGTTGTTGCCAACTGATTGCTTCGATTGGAACAGGCCTCGTACCACTAACACGGCCAGAACGATCAGTACGACCCAGAATAAGAACATGCCACCCAGCATTCCAAATCCCATCATGACACACCTACCTTAGCGGCCCAGATCCGATAAAATCTGCTGGTATTCTTCCCGGTTAATTTCGCCTTTAGCGTAGCGAGCCTGGGCAATATCGCGGGCCGACTGCCCGGTCAAATTTTGGGAACCAGGCTGAGCATTATTCCCGCTCATCCGGCGAACCGCCCACACAACCAGTAATACCATGCCAACGATTACAGCGATAGTAATCACCAGACCCAGGATCATTCCGATCCAACCCATACCACCGTATCCAAAATTACCCATCATAGTGTTCCATCCTTTTTTCGGATCTAATCCGTTGTTCAAATTGTATTTTCTTGTTCTTACTTTTAAATGATAACTTAGCGGGGTAAAGTTTCTTTGAAGCAAATGTAAAGCTTTGATGAAGATTTTCGTAAAAGCAAAAATGGATTATCCAGCCGCCGGGAGCGTAAAATGAAATGAGCTGCCTTTGCCTTCGCCTGCGCTTTCTGCCCAGATGCGACCATGGTGCGCTTTGACTAGCGATTGCGCAATGGTCAATCCAATCCCGCTTCCCCCGCTGGCGCGCGTTCTGGATTTATCAGTGCGGTAAAAGCGATTGAAAACGAAGGGCAGATGATCCGGAGCGATGCCGATGCCGGTATCCGAAACGGAAATGAGAATTTCGGATTTGTCCCTGGCAGCTCGGATTGATACCTTTCCACCACTCGGCGTATATTGCAGTGCGTTTCCGACCAAATTCGTCAGCACTTGAAGAATCCGATCTTTGTCAATCATGATATTCGGGAGATGTGGTTCCACTTGCGTTTCAAGCTGGATGCCTTTGTCCTCAAACTGATGCCCAAGATTTCCCTTGATGGTTTCGATGAGGCCAGGAAGTGAGACCGATACGGGCATTAGTTGGAATGCCCCAGCTTCCACCCGACTGAGCTCCTGCAAATCGTTCAACAAACGCTGCAAGCGATCGATTTCTGTGTGGACTTGCTGGTAGGTTTCCGGTTCTGCCGGCAGAACTCCGTCCATCAATCCTTCCATATAGCCTTTGATTGCCGCAAGGGGAGTGCGCAGTTCGTGGGTCACATCGCCAATCAACTGCCGGCGCATGATTTCTGTCTTTTCGAGCTTGTCCGCCATCTGGTTGAAACTCAAAGCCAATTGGTCCAGTTCATCCAACTGATTGGACTGCACGCCTCTCGAGACTGTGAGCCTTTCTTCGTATTCCCCTTCCGCGATGCGGTGGCTAAGCTTCATCATCCGTTGTACCGGGGTGACAACCTGGCGGCTGACGAGGAAACTGGCAACCACCGCCGCAATTAGCGCTGCGATCGCAGCCATAGAAAGCGCCTCGGTGACCGATGCCGTATAGTTAGTAAATAATTCAACCTCCATCGGTTGGGCATTCCCCATCATATCCCCGCCGGACATCATTGCGCTCATCCCTGCCATATGTCGATCGAAAGCGGCTGGAACGGATAAACTGGTGGCAGTGGCGAGAACAACGACGCCGACCAGAACGACCACCACATACGAAAAAAATACTTTCCAGGCGAGATGTGTGCGCAGAAGTCTCATCATAAATTCACCTACTTGTCTTCGAAGCGATAGCCAACCCCTCGGATGGTTTCGATAAAGTGGTCATCTCCCAATTTCTGGCGGATATGACCGATGTGAACATCCACTACCCGGGTGTCGCCGTAATAATCATATCCCCAGGCTTTTTCCAACAACTGTTCCCGGCTCAGCACCATGCTATGATGCTGGGCAAGCGCAACCAACAAATCAAACTCTACCTCTGTCAGTTCAATCAGACGCTCCCCCACCCACACTCGTCGGGCAGAGAGGTCAATTCGCAGGTGGGCGAAATTGAGTATGGCAGGTTCGCTTACTATGGCAGAGGGACTTTGCATGCGACGCAAGGCTGCCTTGATGCGGGCGATTAACTCACGCGGGCTGAAAGGTTTGGTCAGGTAGTCATCTGCGCCAACAGAGAGGCCAACGATTTTGTCGATCTCCTCCGAACGAGCTGTGAGCATGATTACATAGACGTTCGACTCGCGTCGCAGGTTTGCCAGAATCTCAATCCCATCCATACCGGGCAGCATCACATCCAGGATGATCACGTCCGGTTTGAAGGAACGGGCGGAAGCGAGGCCGGATGGTCCATCCATAGCCGACTGGTATTCATAGCCCTCTGCTTTTAAATACGCAGTTACGACATTGTGGATCGAGGGTTCATCGTCAATCAGGAGTATCTTTGCTGCTGGCACTTTCGATTCCTTCCGAATAGGTTTGCTTATCCATTTTACATACAAACAGGGACCGGCGGAACGGCCGATCCCTGAAGTTGGGCAAGCTAGAGTGATTACTCAAACATTTCAATAAAAGTTCCATGCCAGGTGTGGAGGAAAACCTGCCCGCTGAAGCCGTTTACGCTGAGCATCCCGGTCGGCTGACCATCCTTTATGATATCGATAGTGTAGTAGCCATAGAACGGGTCGGCATCTTCGGCAGGCTTATAGCCGGGGTACTGCTGATCCAGGTACTGCTGTGCAGCCTGAAGCGCTTTTTCAGGGGTTACCGTCATAGTTGCCGAGACAGCACCGGGGGCGGTGTTATAACCGCCCATCATGCCGCGGCCGCCCATCATTCCACCAGTACCACCCATCATCCCATTCCCACTCATATGACCGTATTTCAGATTCCACATCATGTTAGGGCCATATTCAGGGAAAACGGACAGGCTGGAGGGATCAACCAGTAATTCCATCGCGCCAATCCCGGTGCTCTTTTCGGTGATGCGAGCATAGGCGTTGTTATCGAAGACCATGATTTCTTTGATCTCAAGGTCGGAATTGTCCAGGCCTTTCAAATAGCTTTCCACGGCCTGTTTGGCCTGATCAATCGTGAGCGGTGTCGTGTTGGCCGCACTACCGTTGGTATAACCACCCATCATATTGAAGCCATAGGCCATCATTCCATTGCTACCCATCATGTTCTGGCCATTTCCCATCATCGAATTGCCTTGGTTGGTGAAATTTCTTCCCATCATGGTGAAGGGGCCAAAATTTGTTGACCCATAATTCGAACGTCCAACAAGCAAGCCTGCCCCAAAAATCAGAGCGCTAAGGATGACTCCGGCAATTACCACTAACGCGATACCTAACGATTTATTCATCAGTAATTTCTCCTAATCAAGCTGGTTTCTAACTTACATCCCCAGTATACAGGTCGAGGGTAAAGTGACCGTGAAGCATTTCTAAAGCTTTTGTAAAGATCTAGCCGGTTTCAAATGAAAATGTGGTTCAACAAGTCTTTCAACATGATTGAACCACATCCTGCTTTTCTAAGGAGCCTCGGAGGAAGAGCGGCACCGAATACCGTTATCCAATCACTACTGCGGAGTAACTGTGAATGCCATCACTACCTGCTCTTGAGACGATTTCCATGAAATTGGTCGGGCGGATCAGATCAGGATTATATGAAACCTCTGCCAGTCCATCGATGTGATCGACCAACGCGTCGGTCACCCCCAAGGAGCTTATCAACGCATTCCTTACTCGATTAGCGCAATTTGGGCAGTTTAAACCAGAGATAGCCAGGTAGGCTTGCAGAGTTTTTGCGTTTTCCTCAGCAGAGCTTATCTTTTGGTTCGGCGTAACTTGGCAGTGATCTTCCATTGTTTATATCCTTTCATAATAAACGATCCAAGAGCGCCATCCATATATCCCGAATATGAAATGGTGCTCTTTTCACGTAGGAGGAGAAGAATAAACAAATCATACCGGAATGGAAACACGATCAACAGCGCTATCTCGCCCACAACAGATAGGCTTTATTGCTTAGCCAGATTCGGGCAACTCGGCGCATGACAACCATATCTGGACTTCGTATCATTTTATGAAATTGTTTCTATCGTTATTCGAGTATGAAATGGAAAACACCTTGACCTTCAAACAAAAAAAGATCCTTCTGCCCATAGGAGCTGGATTAATCGGCGCAGTCCTGCTTACAGCACTCTACTTTGGGATTGTGTCCTGGGCCGAGAGCCCGGCTCACGCTGCTGAGTTTTTCTGGCAGGATCGTTGGATTGTGTTTCCCATCATCATCGGATTTGGGGTGCAGGCTGCCTTATATACCATTTTGAAATTAAGACTGTATTTGCCAGTAACAAAGCTAGGATCAGCTGTATTGTCGCGCTTTCCAGCCACAGGAACTAGCATGGGCGCCAGCGGAACCACCTCGACTGTGGCGATGGTGGCATGTTGCGCACACCATGTTACGGATGTGCTGCCGATCCTGGGATTGACCGCAGCAGCCACTTTTCTGGCAAAATACCGCCTGCTCTTTATGGGGGTGGGTCTGGGCACAACTCTTCTAGGCATCAGCTATATGGTCCATCTTATCCTTCGCGAAAGGCGAAAAGTAATGCCATTACTGTTCGATGCCCTCCAATTAAAGGAATCTTTATGAAACTTCGGTCAATTGTCGTTATCGCTACGATCGCTGCTTCTATACTCACCGCCTGTACCGGACAAAACCCATCACAGGCTCCAACGGCTGAGCCATCCATTCAATCCGGGTCAACCCAGTCAGAACCCACGATTGTTCCAACCCAAGAAAATGTCGCAACTCAGGAAGTAGATACCTCTGCGAATCTTACAAAATCAGACGCTCAGGGCGCTGTGACAATGGAGATTACACCGATCAATTTAGGAAATCCCGGCGATGCTGTGATCTTTGAGGTCTTAATGGATACCCATTCGGTCGATCTCAGCATGGACCTTGCTCAACTCGCTGTTCTTTCCACAGATACCGGAAAAACCGTTCAGGCAACCTTATGGGACGCACCGCGGGGTGGTCACCACGTGGAAGGGAAGCTCTCATTCCCATCTACTAAAGATGGATCTGCTTTGCTAGACGGCGCGAAGAGCGTCACAATCACCATCACCAATTTGGACGCCCCGTCGCGTGAGTTTACCTGGTCAGTTTCAGGATAAAAGGAGGAACGAATGTCTAAAAAACATGCACTCATCATGGTCGCCTGCTGCTTGATTGCCCTGGGCGCAGCTGCTGCGGTTTTGCTTTTCAAGGTTCCATTCAACAACGTCTTTATCATCCTGATGGTCTTGCTCTGC
>JBDKSY010000471.1:0-2814 GCA_039680395.1 Anaerolineaceae bacterium
ATAAATGGGGAAGCCGTCAAAGCTTGATCCTCAAAAGATGACTATACTAACAGCCAATTTGGTAAAGCATCCAGGTCTAAAGGGTCGCGCACCCCACTGATAAAGCGATAATACCCGGCTGTTGCAACCATTGCAGCATTGTCGGTGCAGAGAGACAAAGGCGGAATGTTCACTTTCAATTTTGATTGTGAGAGGAAAGCTTCTCGCAGCGCCTTATTTGCAGAAACCCCACCCGCAACCAGAATTTCTTTTGCCCCAAATTCTTCTGCTGCATGCAAAGTCTTTTCGAGAAGAACATCAACCACAGCAGCCTGAAAACTGGCAGCCATGTCTGCAACGGGGATAGGTTTTCCCTCTTCTTCGAATTTTCTTACCAGCCGGAGTACAGCGGTCTTTAACCCGCTGAATGAGAAATCCCATGTCCCTTCAAGTCTGGCACGAGGAAAATGAAAAGCCTGTGGATCACCGTCTTTGGAAGCTTTCTCAATAGATGGCCCGCCGGGATAAGCCAGGCCTAACAATCGGGCAACTTTATCAAAGGCTTCTCCAGCCGCATCATCCAGTGTGCCACCCAACCGGGTATAGTGGATGTGCTTTTCCATCACGTAAAGTTCAGAATGGCCGCCTGAAACCAGTAAAGCCATCAGGGGAAATTTAGGCGCAGGCGGAGGTTCTTTGCCATCAGGTTTTGCTACCCATGCAGAATAAATATGACCTTCCAGGTGATTAACGCCCACCAGCGGGATATTCCCCGCCAGTGCAATGCCCTTTGCCATATTCAATCCAACCACCAGTGAACCCGCCAATCCTGGTCCTCGTGTTACCGCAATGGCATCCACATCCCCTAAGCCAATATGAGCCTGCTGAAGGGTCTGATCCACCACCCCATAAACCGTCTTGATGTGTTGGCGAGATGCAACTTCTGGGAATACTCCACCATATGCAGCGTGTAGATCAATCTGACTGGCAACCACACTGGATAACAGGAACCGCCCATTCTCGATAACAGCAGCAGCCGTTTCATCACAGGAAGATTCGATACCCAGTATGCGTGCAGGTGGAAGAGATGTTTCTGCCATAATATTCCTTGCCTTATTTTACCGGAATTACCAGATCGAGTGGGAAATCTGAGAGTCGTTCAATACTTCCATCTGATCTGGCAGTATATGTATCTTCAAGCCGAATACCAAAGCCTTTTTTTGGATAATACAGACCCGGTTCAATAGAGAACACCGATCCGGGTTGGATCAGATGATCGGCTGTGGTCAACATACCACTGAATGGACGTTCATGAACATTCAGCCCCAACCCGTGACCGATAGAATGAATATAACCTTCTTCTGTATCTGGTTGAGAAAGGATGGTTTTATGTCCATGTTTTTCGAAAAATTCACACGTTTGCTGTTGATAAATGCAGAATCGTTCACCCACCTGTACGCTCTTTTGCAGCTCATGGTAGAGAGTGTTCACCAGGTCATAAGTCTGTAAAACTTCATCCGTAGCATAGCCCAGACACCAGGTGCGTGTGAAATCGTAAAAATATCCTCCGCCTTGCTCGCATGGGAAGATGTCATAAACGATCGTTTTTCCCAGCTCGATCACATCAGTATTTTTCCCGCTGGAATGTGGTACACCAGCATCACGTCCAATGGCAAAGATCGTTCCTTCTGGGTTTTCTGCGCCACGTTCTGCCAGCCATAAGTTGATGAGCGGTTTCACCTCTCCAATGGTTAACGGTGTGCCATCTTTCTTCACCAGATGATCATCTTTGACCTTATGTCCAGTGAGGAAATCCAGTGTGTTTCCAACCACTTCTTGTGTTACCTTTGACATGTGGCGGATACGCGCCAGTTCGTCTTCTGTTTTCGTTTCACGCGCCAGAAGCAGTACATCAAAAGGTAGATCGCCTACCAGCTCAATGCCTGGCATAAGGCGTTGTAAATCTCTCATGAGGGTATATCCTACGCCAAGGTCTTGCTCACCATAGAGCGCTACTCTGCCCGATGTGATGCCGGCAGCTTCAAACATCTGTTTATAGCGCAGTGCTATTGCCAGATGCTTGTCGCCTTTTGCTTCCAGCAAAAGTCTTTCAATAGGAAATTGAGAATAGAGTTTTACTTCATATTCAGTTTTTGCTGCTTCATCACGTTCCATCACACCGCAATACAATACACCTTTTTCACCTGTTTTGATTAGAACATCAGCATTTGTCAGGTGCGCGCCACCAGTGAGATACACCATAGCGGGATTGTGATCAGCTCTACCAGTGACAAGCATCGCATCAATAGAGTATTTTTTCATGAGGACATCAATATCAGATTTCATTGTTGATCCTTTCCAGACAATTTATTTTTCCATAAATACAGTTTTTAGTTTTTCCAGTAAATTCGCTTCCTGAAAATCCAGTACAGTCCTTGGATCGAAAACGATTGCATCATTTTCTATTCTGGCTATCACCGGATGATCACCATTTCGAAGAGCAGCCAGGTATTGATCAGGTTTATTGGTTTGGATTACCAGCAACCAGGTCGGGATAGTCTCTTCAGGCAGAGAACCCCCACCCACAGTTGATCTTCCAGGAAGAATTTCACCCATTTTCAGCAAATTCTGCCAGTGGCAAACGGTGTTCTTGAGTTCTTCTTCACTTTTTGACAGCATCTGCCAGATTGGAATACATTTTTCTGCATCTCCTCGCAAATAATGATCAAGGGTTGCAGATAGCCCTGCCAGACATAGTTTATCTGCTCGTACTGCCCGTGCCAGTGGATGCCTTTTTATTTTATCAAGGAATATTTTTCGCCCGATGATGATCCC
>JBDKSY010000472.1:0-3453 GCA_039680395.1 Anaerolineaceae bacterium
GATTTTAAAGGGAAATCTGCTGGTGAGAAATTCAACAGCCGCACCAGTAGAAGAATGATCGGGAATAGAATATGATGCCTGAAAACTCGTTATTGACCACAACCAGTCTGCCTTTATTGCCACAATCTGTGATCGTGCACGCCGGTATGGAATATGCATTGGCTAAAGAAAATTCTGGATTTCATTTGGCTGTACTGGCTAATGAAAATGATGATCGTCTGGCACTTTTTGAAGGCGAGCGTACCTGCATTGGGAAAAGCAAGCTGGTGTATGCCCCGCAGAATGCTCATAATGTGGCCATTTTACGCTCACAGATCCCCTGGTTGCAACCCAGGCTTTTAGGGCTGCATACATCTGCAGGGTTGGGCGACCGGCTGGGACTGGCTACGCCAGGGCATGTGCGGGCGATCCGCAGGACTGATAATGCAATTGCTCCCATTTTTGCTCAACAATCCATCCGCGAAATGGCGCGTACCGGAAGAACCCCTCAGCAGGTGATGGATGATGCCATCTGGGGAGTTTTCCAGGAGAACTGGCAGGGTGGGTTTGGCGCCGATGCGGATCACCTGAAAACTACCGATGATATTGATGCATGCCTGGAAGCAGGGTACACCTTTTTTACGATTGATCCGGGTGATCATGTGGATAATCGGGCTGAGACTGCCAGCTTGAGCGAGTTACATGAATTAGTAGAGGGTTTACCTGCTGAGATGCTGATAAAAGCCAATGGATTGCTAAGGAAAACTCTTCAAATCGAACATATCAAAATAGTTTTAGAAGAAAAGATACTCCTGAAAGCGATGGCAAAATATGGTCGGGCTGTCTGGCATGTGGCAGCCATGTATCGCCACCTGGTAGATAAAGCTGGAGAAAAGCCATTTGAATTGGAAGTTTCCGTGGATGAAACGGCTCAACCTACCAGCCATGCCGAACATGTGTATATTGCTAGCGAGTTGAAGCGACTGGGTGTTCGTTGGGTCAGCCTGGCACCGCGATATATTGGATCATTTGAAAAAGGTGTGGATTATATTGGAGATGTGGCAGCTTTTGAAGAAGATATTGCCGGACATGCGGCTATTGCTCGCTTCTTTGGCCCGTATAAATTAAGCCTGCATTCTGGATCAGATAAATACAGCATCTATCCCGCCGCCATGAGGCAAACACACGGTCTGGTACACCTGAAAACAGCCGGGACCAGCTATCTGGAAGCCCTGCATACCATTGCACCTCTGGATACTGATCTTTTTCGTGAGATCTATATATTTGCACGCGAACACTACGCGGCAGATAAAGTCAGTTATCACGTTTCTGCCCAGTTGGTGCGTGCTCCATTGCCTGAAGAAGTTAAAGATTGGGCAGCTTTACTTGATCAATTTGATGCCCGGGAAATTTTCCATATCACATTTGGTTCTGTTTTAAAGGAAAAGATGCCGAACGGTAAAATGCGTTTTTATGAAAGGCTGATGGGCTTGTTGTATACCCATCAGGAAGAGTATACGGAGAATCTGGAAAAACACATTTTCCGCCATCTTTTCCCATTCACCCAACAATAAATTTTCCATTGAGGTTTCAGAAGATGAATGAAAACATGCAGGTAACGTATGATTTCACTGGAAAGACGGTTGTGATCACTGGCGGCGCGGGTATTTTATGTGCCGGCATGTGCAAGACGCTGGCTGCAGCTGGAGCAGCAGTGGCTGTTCTGGATCTCAACCTGGAAGCTGCGAAGCAACTGGCGTCTGGCATAACCGCAGCAGGGGGGAAAGCGCTTGGAGTAAGCTGTAATGTACTCGAAAAAGCCAGCATTGAGGACGCCGCCAAAACAGTTCTTGCCGAATTTGGAAAAGTGGATATTCTCATCAATGGCGCAGGGGGGAATAAACCTCAAGCAACCACAAACGCTGAAACATCATTTTTTGACCTGCCAGCTGAAGCTCTTCGCTGGGTATTTGACTTGAACCTGATGGGTACCATCCTGCCAAGCCAGGTGTTTGGCAAGTTAATGGCTGAACAAAAGCATGGCGTTATCCTGAATATTTCTTCGATGAACGCTTTCCGTCCGCTTACCCGCATCCCGGCATATTCTGCCGCCAAAGCAGGTGTGAGCAATTTTACCCAATGGCTGGCGGTGCATATGGCACAGGAGTATTCACCAGAAATCCGTGTGAATGCCATCGCCCCCGGCTTTTTCCTGACCGATCAAAACCGTTTTCTACTGACCGACCAGAAAACAGGCGCACTGACGCAACGCGGGAATACCATTATCAGCCATACCCCCATGGGGCGGTTTGGAACACCTGATGATCTGGTTGGTGCAGTGCTTTGGTTGGTTTCTCCTGCTGCTGATTTTGTATCAGGAATTGTTGTGCCAATTGATGGTGGGTTTTCTGCATTCAGTGGAGTGTGATTCTAATGGTAATGGGAGCTGGCTTTTCTGACAGGTATCTGACCACAGAGGAAACTTGTGACCTGGTGAAACAGGCACTGGATTCACTTGCTGTAGATGACAAACGGGTGCTGGTATTGATCCCCGATGGCACACGCACCATGCCCATGCCCTTGATGGCTGAATTGTTCGAAAGATATCTGGCACCTCGCGTGAAAAAAATGGATTACCTGGTGGCTTTGGGAACACACCAACCCATGACGGATTCTCAATTAAGTAAATTGATTGGCAGAAAGGTCATTGACGGGCAGGCAGGTTCCAGCCATATCTATAACCATCTGTGGAATGAGCCATCAACTTTTACTCAAATTGGAACGATCCATTCTGGTGAGATACTCTTGTTATCCAATGGCATGCTTTCGGAAGAAGTGCCGGTGAGATTGAACAAGCTGATCAATGAGTATGATCAGATCATCATCTGCGGGCCGGTCTTTCCCCATGAAGTAGTTGGGTTTTCCGGTGGAAATAAATATTTCTTCCCCGGTATTGCAGGAGATGAGATCATCAACTTTACCCATTGGTTGGGGGCGTTAATGACCAGCTATCAGGTCATTGGGTCAGGATATACCCCCGTACGCGCCATCATTGATCGGGCAGCCAGTTTCATCACTACCCCCGTGGCCTGTTTTAGCTTGGTGGTCACCCATGCGGGACTTTCGGGCCTGTATTTTGGTACTGCCCAGGAAACCTGGCAGGCTGCAGCAACCCTTTCTGCCCAGGTGCATATTGTGTATGTGAATGAACCTTACAAGAAAGTCATCTCGGTCATGCCGGAGTTATATGATGATATCTGGACGGCTGCCAAAGGGATGTACAAGATGGAACCGGTGATCGCGGATGGTGGTGAAGTGATCATCTACGCTCCGCATATCACCGAGGTCAGCTATACTCACGGCAAGATCCTGGATGAGGTAGGCTATCACTGCCGTGACTTCTTTGTAAAGCAGTGGGAAACCTATAAAGATTACCCACATGGGGTACTGGCACATTCCACCCATTTGCGTGGA
>JBDKSY010000473.1:0-2097 GCA_039680395.1 Anaerolineaceae bacterium
TGGATCAGCTTCCTCATGCCCTGCAGCACAGCACTGATAAGAACCTGCCACGTGATTTTCTAGCCCATACGGTACGCATCGAACCTGCCAGCCAGCTTTATCACATCATCCATCAGGAAGAAATATCCGTGAACAGCCACCATCATCAGGGAGTTGACCACCCTGCACCTGGGTTGATCGTCACGGCTACTGCACCTGATGGCGCGATCGAAGCAGTAGAAGATGAAAAAATGCCCTTCTTTTTAGGTGTACAATGGCATCCAGAATGGCTTCTCAAGCATGCGCATGCTCAAGCTTTATTCAACGCATTCACTGAAGCTGCTATACAATATCACCATGTTGGATCATCTGCCTGATTTGTCACCACTACATATGAAAAATATTGATGCCGCACCCGCACCCATAGGAATATTCGATTCTGGTGTGGGAGGGCTATCTGTATTACGGCACATTCGAAAACAACTGCCTTCACATCCCATTTTTTACCTGGCCGATCAACTACATGTTCCCTATGGCCCTCGCACTTTGGAAGAAGTCAGGTCTTTTTCTATCGCCATCACCCATTTCCTTTTAGAAAAAGGGGCTCGTGTGATCGTGGTCGCCTGCAACACTGCTTCGGCAGCTGCCCTGCACACCCTGCGAGAAACTTTCCCCGGTATTCCCTTTGTAGGTATGGAGCCTGCTGTCAAACCGGCTGCCAGTCATACAACATCAGGGGTGGTAGGCGTGCTGGCTACACCCGCAACTTTTCAGGGCGAGCTGTTCGCATCTGTTGTAGAACGCTTTGCCCAGGGGATCAAAATATTAAAGTCCACCTGCCCGGGGTTGGTGGAAGAGATAGAAGCAGGCCGAGTGAACGGCACGCGTACCCAGGAGATACTGCATCAGGCATTGGATCCCATGCTAAAGCAAAATGTGGATACGATCGTTCTGGGCTGCACTCACTATCCCTTTGCCATTGATCAGATCAAAGACATAGTTGGAACTGGCGTAGAAGTAATTGATCCATCCCCGGCAATTGCCAGGCAGACAGAACGAATTCTTGACCAGATGGGTTGGCGTGGAAACCAGGATCTCGCCACAGAAATCCAGATCTATACCAGTGGTTCTGTTGTTGCCTTACAGCACCTCTTGCCAAAACTTTTAACCGAGAATTACCCTGTAAACCAGGTAAATTGGATAAAGAACTCTGTTATTGAACCAGAAGTCTCATAACCTGTTGAACAGAAATGTTACAATGCAATAAATATGTAGAAGGAAAAATGAATGTCGGATCAAAATGTACCATTTCATCAAGTGATATCCATTACAGTTGATGCCATTGGCGAACCGGGGCAGCGAATATTCTTTTTACAGGCAAGAACAGAAGATCAGACGATCAGCTTCCTTATGGAAAAAGCACAGGTTGAAACCCTGGCAGTTGCACTGGCAAAACTTTTAACGGAGCTTGCCAATAAAAAGCCGGATTTGAATGAAGTAAGTTTTACTTTTGATGAAGAGAAAATGCATATCCAACCTCCGGTTGATCCTCTCTTTCGTATCGGTGAAATGGGAATGGCTTATGATGAAGAGTTTGATCAGGTGGTTTTGGTGCTGCAAGAAGTTGTCTTTGGTGATGTAACCGTCGAGAACTCACAAAAGCTTGGTTTGCGCTGCACACGCCAAAACATGGCTTCTCTCAGCAGTTGGGCATTAGAAATTGTGTCTCGCGGACGACCTATCTGCCCGCTGTGCAACCAGCCAATGGAAAAAGACCACCTTTGCCCAAAGAAAAATGGACACAGCCATTGATCTAAACAATACAATTTCTGACATCCAGGAAATGATCATTGCCCTCCAACATGGCGCAATTCAACTGGAAGGTCAATTCTTAAATAGTTCCAATTACACCTTTTTAGGTACGTTGACATTTGAAGGAAAAACCATGCGGGTGGTGTATAAACCACGCAAAGGTGAGCAAGATCTGTGGGATTTCGCGAAGGGAACCCTCACCCGGCGAGAAGTGGCAGCTTTTACGCTCAGTCTTGCGTTGGGATGGGATCTCGTGCCCCCGTGCATCTATCGCAGCCGGAAAACTCCGTTGGGGGCTGGTTCACT
>JBDKSY010000474.1:0-8599 GCA_039680395.1 Anaerolineaceae bacterium
TAGTAGAAGCAATCCGTTACCAGCTTCAGCCCTGATCGTTACCGAGAATTGGACTATTGAAGTTTTGGAGGTTTTACGGGGGGATGTCGCCTGGAGCAAGATAAAAGCCTCCAGCAGTTACAGCCAAGCTCCACAAGAAGGGAAAGAGTATATTGCCATCCGGGCAAAAGCAAAAAGCACCTACGCCGATTCTAATTCTCATCAGATCAGCGCTTGTGATTTTTCTGTGACCGGAGATCTGGGAATTCTCTATGGCTGCATATTCGTAGCATTTATCAAACCTGCTTTAGATGCCGAGTTATTCACTGCAGGTGAAACTGAAGGATGGATCATATATTTGATCCATCCAAATGATTCAAACCTTGAGCTGGTGTTCAATGAAGTTATGCTTTATGAAAATCCTGAAATTCGTTATGCCGAACTGGATCCGGGAGCCAGGATCAAGATGCCTGACCTTACCGTCATAAAACCAAACGATCTGGGGGTTAGTCGAGATAAACCGGCCAAGATTGGTGATACGATCATCACAGAAGACTGGCAGATACAGGTTCATAGTTACTTGCGAGGTGCAGACGCCTGGAGCCAAATCCAGCAGTGGACAGATTACGCACAAAAACCCGAAGAAGGGATGGAATACCTTCTGGTAGTTGTGAGTGTGATGAGTTTAAGTAATGAAGATGCTGCGATAAGGGTTGACTCAATGTCTTTTAAATCATCTGGCAGCAAGAATGTAGTCTATGACATCCTATATGTTTATATCCCTGGATACCTTCTGGAAACCAGCCTGTACCCTGGCGGTGAAGAAAGAGGGTACATCGTTCTGCCAATCAGCATCGGTGAGACAGACATTGTTGTGATATTCGAACCCATTCTGGAATATGAAGGAGTGAATGTTCGATATATAAGCCTGGAATAAAAAGCGATAGAAGTCAGATTTTTCCCCTATTGTCCTGCTGAACTGGATAGAATATACTAATACCATAATATTCCACAACCGCAAAGCTTCAAGCATTCATGACCCGATCACTACGAAAAATCTCACCAGCCTGGATTGTAGCATTGATCAGCTTACCGATCTTTATCGGTGCGCTTGATTTAACAGTCGTATCTGCCGTTCTTCCCCACGTCATTTATGATCTGGAATTGCCATTTCAAACCGGAATGGATGATGCTTCATGGATGGTAAGTGGTTATCTTCTGGCATACACCATCGCCATGACATTCATGGGAAAACTTTCGGACATTTTGGGGAGAAGAAAAGCTTACCTCATTGCTCTGGCTGTTTTTGCTTTTGGATCTTACCTCGTGGCTGTAGCTGAAACCTGGCCAACAACACTGGTATTAAGGTTTTACTACCAGTTCTTTTCTGGCCGGCCTGATGCATCCATGATCACGCTGTATGTTCTAATCGGTGGTCGTATGATACAGGCTTTTGGCGGAGGCGCCATGGTACCGGTAGGGATGGCTCTGGTGGGTGATCTGTATCCACCAGAAAAACGAGCTCGTCCGTTAAGCATCATTGCGGCTTTCGATACGGGTGGTTGGGTGATCGGACATCTCTACGGCGGGATCATCACTCGCTACTTCAATTGGAAACTAATTTTCTGGCTTAATATCCCATTCTGCATCATTGCTTTTGCTTTGATCGCCTGGGCATTACGGGGATTGATCGGAAAAGCGGAGAAGATTCGGATGGATTGGCTGGGTGCTTTACTGATCGCGCTGGCATTGAGTTTCTTGAATATTGGATTAGGCTCCAGCGAAGGTTCTTTTGGCACAACCGTCACAACTGAATCCTCTGGTTTGCCTCCTTATGCAGTACCTTTCCTGGTCATTTCTGTAGTTTTCCTGGGATTATTCATTTGGCGGCAGGCAAAGGCGAAATATCCTCTCATACCGCTGCAGCTTTTCAAGAACCGGAATTTTACTGCAGCAAGTCTGGCGAATTTTTTGATCGGGGTTAGTCTATTTATTGCAATCGCCAATGTGCCTTTATTCATTAATACGGTCACTGCCAATACCATTGAAGAAGCATCCTGGGATAGTGGTTGGATGCTCTGCGCATTAACGATCCCTATGGCGTTTGCAACCATTCCTGGTGGCTGGCTGACAGAAAAGAAAGGGTACCGGCTGCCGGCGGTGCTGGGGGTGCTGGTGGGGGTAGCAGGTTTTGCCATTTTAACCAGTTGGAAAGTTGACACTTCTTATGGGGTAATGGCGGTGCAACTCACGCTTGCTGGGATTGGGTTGGGTTTGACAATGGCACCCATTACCACTGCAGTGGTGAATGCTGCCCCTGAAGAATACCGGGGAATTTCTTCGGCAATGGTGATCATATTTCGGTTGATTGGAATGACCGTGGGTGTCTCTGGGATGACAACCTATGGGTTGCATCGCGCAGAATATTTAAGCGAATTATGGCTGCAAGGTTCTACTGACCTGCAGGCGATATATGAGGTTGCCATCCGTTCAGCAGTACAGGTAATTTCTGAAATCTTTCTGATCGCAGGAATTGTTTGTTTGCTGGCTGTTATTCCAGTTCTTTTGATAAAGAACATGAGCTTAACGAATAATGAATAGATATTTATATTGAGGAGGAAGGTTTCGATATACAATATATTTTTGACATCCTTATTAAATTTCAATTCAAGCAATTGTTAGTTTTCCAAGGAGGAAAAGATGAGTTATCAACCAAATTATCCAAATTATTACCAACAAGCTCCGGTGCCACCACCTCCACCGCCTGCACCTGCACCTGAAAACCCAAATAAAAAGCGAAATCTGATCATCACCATTGTTGTGGTAGCAGTTGTTTTGATTTGCTGCTGTGCTTTAGCTGTGGTGCTGCTGGTCTGGGATCCCTTTGGGTTTGGTTTGTTAAGCATGTTGAGTGGAGGCAGTGATGCTGCTGCTGCCATGGTACCTGCCAATTCAGAAGTGTATATTTCAGCGAACCTGTTGAACTTGACTCCAGAAAAATTGAACCGTGTCATTCAACCTTTTTCTGATGTTCTGGACGAAGTGGATGTGAAAGACTCAGAAAGCGCATTGAAAGAAATAGACAAGCAATTGGATGATACATTCGGGATCACATTGACAGATGATGTCATGCCCTGGGTAGGGAAAAGTGTTGGCTTAAGCATGTATGATCTGGAGATGGATTCGTATGGAAGTGTAGAAGATTCCAAGATGGTGCTTGCCATTCAGGCACGCAATAAGAAAGCTGCTGATGAGTTCCTTGTCAAATTTGTTAAAGGCATTGAAGATAATAATGATGTGAGCTTTGATGAAAGCGATTATGAAGGAACGATCATTTATTCAGTCAGCGAAGATTATTTTGAATTAGCTTTATGCCGGTATAAAGGCTTCGTTCTCATTAGCAGTGATGAAGGCACTATGAAGGATACCATAGACCTTAAAAAAGCTGATTCTATGGCAAAAAATGCTGATTTCAAAGCTATGATGAGTAACCTCCCCAAAGACCGCGCAGTGACAGTGTTCATTAACAGTACTGATCTGGTTGAGGCGCTAACGGATAGTATCAGTTATGGCACGGGGAGTGCTGTAACCAGTACTTTGGATAGCTGGAAGGGCAGCGCATTGAGCATGGCAATTGTGGATGCAGGATTGCAAATTGATTCAGTTGCAGCCTATGATACTGAGAATATTGATGAAGACATGAAAGTCATGCTCGAAGAAAGCGGGCTGGAATCAAAAGCTGTGTCTATGCTACCTGAAGATGCCATAGCTTTTGTCAGTGGAACCCGGCTTGATCTCACCTGGAAGGCCATCAGTGTCAACCTGGCAGGGATGGGCGATGAAATTGGGTATGAAGAAGCCATGAAAGAATTTGAAGATATGGCTGGATTCAACCTGGATTCCGATCTGATGGCTCACCTCGACGGCGATTATGCGATATGTGTTTTCCCGTCAAACGAAGGAATGCTTTCAGATAATGCAGGAGTAGATCTTGGTTTTGCTGCATTAATTGGCACCTCGCAACAGGATGCGGTTACTGAATCATTGGATAAACTGGCAGATACCCTGGAAGAAGATGCATATATGACTGTTGATAGCTCTTCCTTCGGCGATGGTCAAATTTATGAATTAAGCGATCTGGGTGGAGCTTTGGCAATACGAGACAGTTATTTGGGTCTGGGCTCCAGTGCCAATGTCATGGAAGATGTGTACGATAAGAAATCCAGCATCAAGGATAATCCCAGATACCAGGAAATGTTGAAATCAGTTCCCAGCGGTATGGCGCCGGTACTATTTATAGATGTAGCGGGTGGGATTGATATTCTGGATGAAATAATTCCATATGGTGTAGATGAAGTCACCCAGAATGCATTGAAACCTATCCAATACCTGGTAATGAGTGGCTCACCGATGAAGAATGGTCTCACTCGAAGCAGTATATTAGTTGCCATCGAACCAGTAGAATAGATACTATTATTAAAAGGGCTCTGCGATCTATCTTCTTGATTGCAGGGCCCAGGATAATTCTACGGTGTTTATATTGAGACGATGGTTCTTGCATTCTAAATGTATATATGATATTATAGTTACAATTAAAAGGGGTAAGACGGTATCCCATTATTAGCTCAAATCGCTCCATTTGGAGTGGTTTGCTTTATTTTAACATCCATTAAATTGTTTGTTTTGTAAGTAACTATCACACAATCGAAGGAAATAAAGATGCCGACAACATTCTTAACCAGAGATGGACATCGGAAATTGCAAGAAGAGCTTGAATACTTGCGTGTTACTAAACGTCAGGAAATTGCTGAACGCTTGCATGAAGCGATGGAAGGTGGCGAGCTGATCGAGAATGCCGAGTACGAAGCTGCAAAGAACGAACAAGCTTTTGTAGAAGGCCGAATTAAAGAATTGGAGATCATTCTGGCTACTGCAAGAGTAATTGACGAGAAATCAGTGGCTCCCGATCAGATCCAGGTTGGATCAAAGGTTGAAATTCAAGAGGAAGGATCTGAACCGGAATTGTTTACCATTGTTGGCGCAGCAGAAGCAGACCCGGCTAAAGGATTGATCTCAAATGAGAGTCCTCTTGGCAGAGCCTTGCTAAATCATAAAGAAGGCGAAGTGATCCAGGTAGAAGCACCTGCCGGTGCGTTTGTTGTGAAAGTATTAAAGGTTGAGTAATTCAGGGGCAAGTTATTTCGCCCCGCCCAAGATCGCCAGGGCGGGGTAGTTTGTTAATAAGGATAGATTATGGAATTGACAGATTTAGAAAAAATCCGAATGGAGAAATTGCAGAACCTGGTGGCAAGAGGTGTCGAACCGTACCCTACCAGAGCAAATCCCACCCATACCATTCAAGAAGCCCTTACACTGTTAGAGGCAGCGGAAAAAGCGGGCGGAGAGCTTCCCAAGGGTATCACCCTGACAGGAAGATTGCGTGCCATGCGGCCGATGGGTAAGCTTACATTTGCGCAGGTGGAAGATGGTACAGGCAAGATCCAATTCTTCTTTCGGATCAATGAAGTTGGTGAAGAGGTACTTGCCAGTCTGACCAACGATTATGATCTGGGAGATTTCATAGAAGGAACCGGCAATGTAATGCGAACGCGTACAGGCGAGCCGACTTTGCAGATACTTTCTTTCCGCATGCTTGCCAAATCCATTTCACCATTACCAGCAGCGAAAGATGAAGTTGTTGACGGCAAAATAATTCATCATGCCGGGCTGACAGACCCTGAAACCCGTTATCGCCAGCGATATGCAGACCTGGTGGTTAACCCCGAGGTGCGGAAGGTTTTTACCTCCCGGGCAGCTATTGTGCGTGCTTTACGTGACTTCTTGGATAATCGTGGTTTTATTGAGGTCGAGACACCCATCCTGCAGCCCATTTATGGTGGAGCTGCCGCAAAGCCATTTGTCACCCATCATAATCAATTGAAACAAGACCTGTATTTGCGGATCTCCTTTGAGCTTTATCTAAAACGATTGCTGGTAGGTATGCTGGATAGAGTATATGAAATTGGACGCGATTTCCGAAATGAAGGTGTTTCATTCAAACATAACCCCGAATTCACGCAACTGGAGTTCTATTGGGCTTATGCAGATTACTTCAAGGTAATGGATCTAACCGAGCAGATGATCGCTGAAGTCTGCGATAAAGTACTGGGAACTCGGCAGGTAGAATTCAATGGACAAACCTTGAATTTCAATCCCCCTTGGAGGAGAGTTGAAATGCGCCAGGGTATTCTGGATGTGACTGGCATTGACATCAATCAGTATGCCACTGCAGAAAGTTTATCCGCCGTTCTCAAAGAACGCGGGATCAATCATAACCCCAACTCCACGCGCGGAAAATTGATCGAAGGTTTGACCACTGATTTTTTGGAACCCACATTTATTCAACCAACATTCATGTACAACTATCCGCGTGATATTTCCCCATTGGCAAAAAGCATTCCAGGCGATCCCAGCACGGTAGAACGATTTGAAGGTTTTGTGGGTGGTATGGAATTGTGCAATGCATTTACCGAATTGAATGACCCGCTGGATCAGGAAAGTCGCTTCCTGGAAATGGGCAGGGCTTATGCCAGTGATGATGAAGAGCGGCATCCAATGGATGAAGATTATCTACAGGCGATGAAATATGGCATGCCACCTTGTGGCGGTTTTGGCATGGGTGTAGACCGGCTGGCAATGATCCTGACGGACAACCGTACGATTCGAGAAGTGATCCTCTTCCCGCATTTGCGGGAAAGAGAAGAAGAGAAAGAATAGAAAACACAATAGAAAACACAATAAAAAACACACAAGACACATTTTGTGTCTTGTGTGTTTTACAGGATATTATTTTTACTGGAATACCAAAATGTTATTACATTTTCGATAATATTTCAGCTTTCTTTGAATCGTACTCTTCTTTCGTAATTAAATCAGCTTCTAGCATCTTTTTAAGATTCTTAAGCGTTTCAAGAGGGTCTTCGCTTTTTACTGGAGATGTGGAGGATGGCATTGAGTTGATGGGAGTTTGTCCTTGAATAAATACACCCCCGGCAGCCGCTCTTGCTTCTTCCATCTTTCTATTCCTACGTTCTTCGAGTACTTTTTCTTCTTTTTCTTGTGCAAAAGAATATAGCTTTCTTGCTTGAACTTTGGGAAGATAATCCAAAGTCATCATAGTACCCCTTGTTGTATGAAATGAAATGGTTGCTCCCAAGAGATTTTCTTCAAGTTTCACATTTGATAGATCGCGCCAAATGTAATCTTCAAAATTAGCTCCTCCTAAAAGTTTAGGACGATATATGATGAATCGTTTATTTGTTAATACTGCTGCATCCGGCGAGAGATTTGCCACTGGTTTCTTTTGAATTGCAATATAAATTATCTCCTCCCCACTTGTTAATATTTGTGATACACGTTGAAATACAATTGGAACAATAGCAGGATCTTGTTCTTCATTCAGGAACTTCTGCAATGGGTTTCCCCCAGGCACATTGGTAGACATTTCTCCTCCTTGATTTTTAATGAACAGGTTATATTAAAATTATAATGCAATTCAAATTGCTTATGAGATTTACCTTATGAAACCCCCATAGATTGAAACATATTTTTTTATCGAAAATCAATAAAAATGCCCCAGGAGGGAATCGAACTCTCAACCTAAGCGTTAGGAGTGCTTCGCTCTGTCCATTGAGCTACTGGGGCGCACCTAGATTATATCATGGTGGCATTTTCGTACAAGAGCACAAGAAACATGAGCCGTCTCTCGATTCGGAAAATGTGCCTTAATCTTATCCTGCCAGCCAGCAGGCACCGCCTGTGTTGCGGTTACTCAAAGGCAAGAGATTAGTATTAATCTCTATCCGTGCGTGCAATGCACGCCGTCCGATCCTAAATCTTTGGGACATGTCTGATTTGGAAAGGACGAGACAACAGCTCATGTTAAATTCACTATAGCATGTTAAATGATGAGATTCAATAGAACAGTATATTAATCCTGTCATAACTTTTTGTACGTTGAGAGTAGAAGAGAGAGTTGTTTCAACTTGAGAAAAAGAGTGGGTGTGATACAATGGTGCTCTCTTTAGCCAACTATGAAAATTCATTAGCGATTAATTATTTCGCTTCTCTGTGCGAATTCTCGCAGTAGTAAATGATCACACAATTTGCCCAACGCAGGAGATTACACCATGATCCAGTATTCTACATCTGACCGTTTACACAGTGATGAGTATTTAGAATTTCTCACTCGCTGTGATCTTGGATTCCAATATCCCGAGGAGAATTTTCTAGAGCGGATCGGGACGTTACTGAAGAATACCACTCTGGTGATCACCGCACGCAATGATGAAGGACTTCTTATTGGCGTCGCGATGGGGCTGACCGATTTCGCATATTATCTTCTGGTAACTGACCTGGGTGTTGATCGTACTTATGTTAAACAGGGAGTCGGTTCTGCTTTGCTGCACAAGATCCATGAAGCTGCTGGTGGTGAACAGCGTATTTGCGTCTTTCTTGATTCTTATGACCCGGCTAAGGGTTTTTATGAAAAGCTTGGGATGCATAATTCCAGTTCACTGATGTATTATGACAAAGCTCCCTGGACATCATTTACACTTAC
>JBDKSY010000475.1:0-4054 GCA_039680395.1 Anaerolineaceae bacterium
TGGATGAATTGATCGCCACTACAAGCACACGCCCGCTCGTATTTTACGAATTGGATGCCACCGAACCCACCAAACCCTGGACAGCGGGACCTGGCACTTTTGTTGACCAGCTCATCACCAGAGCTGGCGGCGAAAACCTGGGTGGCAGCCTGGATGGCGCATGGGTACAGATCAGCCAGGAAGCATTGATCATCAATGATCCCGAAATTATTGTGATGGGTGATTCTATCTATGGTATCACCGCTGAACAGGTTGCAGAACGTGCCGGGTGGGAAAATCTAAAAGCCGTCACCGATGGTCAGATCTATCCTTTCGATGATGATCTGGCTTCTCGACCTGGTCCTCGCCTGGTGGATGGTTTGATCGAGCTTGCTCGGATCATCCACCCTGAAATTGCTGATCAACTGCCAGAATAGAAATGAAACACACTGCCCACCCCTACCTGATCACAACCATTATCCTGGTCATCGCCATACTTTTAAGTGTGGTGGTGGGCAGTGTTGCAACCCCTCTTAAAGATGTAGTTTCTGTCTTTTGGGAAGGGATCAGACATGGATTTTCCGCTCAAACCACACCGCTGGCTTCCATTATTTTCAAGTTACGGCTGCCGCGCACGATCCTGATCGCCCTGACAGGTGCAGCTTTAGCCAGCAGTGGCGCAGCCTACCAGGGGTTGTTCCGCAACCCGCTGGCAGACCCATATGTGATCGGTGTGGCTTCAGGGTCTGGACTGGGCGCTGTGATCGCCATGTCCGTTCACTGGCCTTATGAATGGGCATCCACATTTATCATACCTGTAGCAGCTTTTATCACCGGGCTGATCACCGTGTTGCTGGTTTATACACTCTCAAGGGTCAACCGCAGCGTGCCTGCCACCAGCCTTGTTCTGGCGGGTGTAGCCATCAGCTCGTTCACCACTGCCATCACCTCATTCATTATGCTCAAATCCACTGGCGAACTACGACGCTCATTGGTCTGGCTGCTGGGCGGTTCGACTTTAAGTGGCTGGCAGCCTGTGATCGGCATGCTGCCTTATGTTGCCCTGGGGATAGGGACGCTGCTCACGATGGGATATACCTTGAATGTATTTCAATTCGGCGATGAACAGGCAACACAAATGGGGCTGAAAGTGGAAAAACGACGTTTGATCGTGATCATCGCAGCCTCTTTGACCACTGCCGCAGCAGTCTCTTTCTCAGGCGTGATCGGTTTTGTGGGGTTGATCACACCCCATATCATCCGCCTGTTGACCGGTGGAGATTACCGGCGCATTCTGCCTTTATCCACCATTGCAGGAGCAGCTTTTCTTTTAATGGCAGATATATTGGCAAGAGTGGTACTGGCTCCGCAGGAAGTTCCTGTGGGGATCATCACTGCACTGGCAGGCGCCCCGTTCTTCATCTGGGTGCTGCGTCGCTCACGACCCGATGAGGTGTAATATGCTCGAAGTACACAATATTCACGCTGGCTATCCTGAAAAAGAGATCCTGCACGGAATCAATCTGACCGCTCAACCCGGGCAGTTGGTCGCATTGGTTGGCCCCAACGGTGCAGGAAAGACAACCATGATCCGCGCCATGAGCGGCGTGCTTCCATTGTTAGCTGGAACTGTGATTGCATTTGGAAAAGATATTACCCACCTTTCTCCTACAGAACGGGCGAAATTGATCGCCGTTGTTCCCCAGGCAAACCAGCTTCCACCGGCATTCACTGGTTGGCAAACTGTCATTCTGGGTCGAACCCCTTATCTCAACTGGATGGGACACCTTTCGCAGAAGGATCAGGCCGTCACCCGTCAGGCGATGCAACAAACAGCTACAGTGGAATTTGCTGACAGGCAGGTAGGGCAGTTATCAGGTGGCGAGCAGCAGAGGTTACTGCTGGCGCGTGCCCTGGCACAATCAGCGCCTGTTTTACTGCTGGATGAACCCACTACGCACCTGGATATCCAGTTTCAATTTAACTTAATGGCTGATGTGCGTAAACTTGCCAAAGAACAGAACCTGGTGGTTGTCATGGCAATGCATGACCTGAACCTGGTGAGCCGTTTTTGCGATCAGGTTGCCCTGCTGAATAAGGGGCAACTGGTTAGCTTTGGCACCCCAGTAGAAGTACTTACCGCAGAAACTCTCAGCGAGGTATACCAGATCCAGATCGAAATCCATCCAGATGGGAAAGAGGGGCAGTTTTTCATCATGCCCACATTATAGACACATCAGGGGCATTTTCAGCATGTTATAATGCCGGCATGCGTTTTCATATGAAAATAGGCAGGAATTTTCTCTGGATGATGCTCATAATGGGGTTGATCTCGAGCTGCATCCCTGCAACAGACATGGTCGGAAGCACGCGCACTTCAACATCCCCTGCAACTCTTAAGGCATATATTGTTCCTTCTCGAACACCCGTGCCAGTCGAAATCAACCAGACCACACCAACTCCCCTTCCCAGTCCCAGCCCAACTCCGCGTACTCATACCGTTACGCTGGGAGAGACATTTGGTACCATTGCCACCATCTATGGTGTCAGCGTGAACGCGTTGATCCAGGCGAACCCGGATGTTAATCCCAATGTCATGATCGTGGGAACCGTGTTGACCATCCCTCCTGTCGTAATTAATGGCGAGGAGCAAAGCGCAGTTCCAACCCCCATTGCTATCACGCTGCAATCACCCACCTGTTATGCAGCTTCTGACCAGACAATTTCTTGTTTTGTGATGGTCACTAATCCTCTGGAAATGGCAGTCGAAGGGGTAAGTGCAGTTCTGCGCTATCAAAAATCAGATGGAAGCGTGTGCGAAGCAACCGCTTTCAGCCTACTTAACACCATTCCTTCAGGGGCATCCGTACCACTTTATGCCACCTTCACTGCGGATGCTAATTGGGATGGAACCATGTCGGTTGAACTTCGTTCTGGCATTCCATCACAGGTAGAAGGCAACACTGCAGTGACAACAGTCAACCAGGTTGAACCTGGTACTGATGGCAGCGCCTGGGTGAACGGGATCATTGAAGACCCTGATGGAAGTGGGGACTCTTACTGGTTAATGGTGGCAGGCTTCGATGATGCCGGGAAGATTGCAGGCGCACGTCGTTTGACAATTACCATTCCAGCGGACGCCAATCAGGTGACATTCAGGGTAGAACTTTACAGCATGGCAGGAGCCATCATCCATGCTAAAGCTCTGGCAGAGCCAGTAAAATAACTTCACTCGATGGCTAATTCCAAATGAGAAATGACCCATTCACGCAAATGGGTGCTGTGGTATTTCCAGTCAGGCATGCCTGATAAAGTAACAGGTCGCCGTTCTGATGGTCTGGCAGTGCATCCAAAGTGATGCTGGCATTGCCAGCCGCATCAGTTAATGGAAAATCAGCCTGAGAGATAACACTCCCATCGGGGTTTCGAAGCGTGAGCACTGCCCCCATTCCAGGTACTCCCTGTCCACTATATTTTTGGGTCAATGTTATAGTGATGGTCTGATTGTCAGCGGACGAAAGGCGTGGAAAAATTTCGCTGGACTGCAAAATCACATCATCCGGTTGGATGGTTCCCCCGGGGATGACAGGCTTTACGACATTCAGGTAAGCCTGCCCCAACGATGCAGGCAGAACTTTATAAGCTTCAGCCGCAGAAGGATAATAATCCAGGCAGAGGGTTTGAAAGCATTGCCGGTAAATACCCAGCTCTTGCATCAGTGTGATCTCGGTTATCGGATTGCCAGAAACCCCCAATCCTCCATGCATGGAGAGATAGGTGTCCAAAGGGAGAGGTATGTTATATCCCAGGTTGCCTTCCACTGCCACAAAAACCATTTTGTCTGTGACATCATACTGCTGCACACCTGGCGTTGCTGGCATTATTCCAACGATCGCAGGAACGTTCCGTAACTGAATGGCATCTGGATTCTCAGGAGAGGCGAAAACCACGATATTGGTGAATACCTGCTCCAGAAATCCATCACTGGTTTGATATGCAGGTGTCAGAGCAACACCGGTGAAACTCTCACCACCCAGGAACTGTAATGCATTTTCAAATGGCGAGCCATACAAAT
>JBDKSY010000476.1:0-8807 GCA_039680395.1 Anaerolineaceae bacterium
GCTATCTTTCTGCATCCTTGGAATGGGGCCAGCTTGCAAACGAGCCAGACGCCTGGCGAAGCTGGTGGCACGATACTGCAACAAAGGCCTATTACTTTATTGGCAAGGATAATATTCCATTCCATGCAATCATCTGGCCGGCCGAGTTGATCGGTGTAGGCACAAAATTCGATGAGTTGATCGAAAGTAAACCAGCTGAAAAACTGGTTCTGCCTTATGACGTTCCTGCCAATGAATTCATGAATCTGGAAGCCCAGAAAATATCGGGTAGCAGAAATTGGGCAGTGTGGGGACGTGATTTTCTCAGCCGGTATGACCCTGATCCATTAAGGTATTACCTCACGGTGAATATGCCTGAGAGCAAAGATACCGATTGGGATTGGGAAGATTTCTATAAACGCAACAACGATGAACTGGTAGCCACCTGGGGTAATTTGGTGAATAGAGTTCTAGCTTTTACATATAAGCACTGGGAAGGGCAGGTACCTGAACCGGGAGAATTAACTGATCTGGATAGAACCCTTTTGGAAACAGTCGAAGCTGGCTTTACAAAGGTCAGTGATGAAATGGAGAAGGTTCATCTGCGTTCTGCTCTTGGTGAAGCAATGGCATTGGCCACTGAAGTGAATCGTTATCTGGATACTACTGCACCCTGGCAGGCTGTGAAAACCGATAAAGTCGCTGCAGGGCGATCTATTTATGTAGCGATCAATGCGATCAACATGATCAAGATCATGCTTGCCCCATTCTTACCATTTACCAGTCAAAGGTTGCATGAATTCCTGGGATTTGATGGGATGCTTTTCGGCGGGCAAAGTGTCGAGGCTGTTACTGATGAATTGGGTGTACACGACGTTCTGAAGTATCATCCTGAGAATGCTGTTGGAACATGGTCTTCTGTACAGATTGAACCAGGGAAGAAATTACGCCAACCCCAACCTCTGTTCAGGAAATTGGAAGCAAAGATCATCGAAGAAGAGCGGGCAAGACTCGGCAAATCTTGATTTGCTGGATCGTCGAAAATAATAAATCACCTCTGAATTTATTTTCAGAGGTGATCAATATTTAATAGATAAACTATATAATTCCTAACAATTATCCATTACAATATTTCTTAAGAGGAGAAACGTAGATGGAAATCATTTTATCAGCGATCGCTGCCGGTGGTCTGGTTGGAGCTTCAGATCAATATTTATGTCTTCTCATCGTCGCAATAGCTTCAAAAACCGGATTGATCCAGCTAGCCAGCCCAATGAGCTTTTTATCATCCTGGTGGTTCATCGCTTTTTCTGCAATATTTTGGCTGGTATCCATTGCACCAGCTTATGCTTCGTTGCTTACACCGGGTGTTATGAATGTGATCAATGCCATTCATAAATTCTTATCTGGTTTTTTAGTTCCGTTTTCATCAGCACTGGTAGCATTGGCATCAGTGGGAGTGATCACCTCTCTTAATCCTGACCTTAAATCTATGCTGGACTCTTTACGTATCTTCACTCCTCAAGGAGGAATTGGGGTTACAGGATGGGCGGTTTCGGGAGCCAGCGCCCTGGTGGGTCTCTCAGTCACTGGGGTGAAAGCGTTAACAAAACCGATGTTAAGTGCCGCAACTGGTACTACTGGACATCTTTCAGCACCAATTTACATCACAATCGAGAATCTCTTGTCTGTACTTCTTATGGCAGGGGCATACCTTCTTACGAAAGTGGATCCCTGGTTAATCATCGTTTTACTGGCGGTTGTGGTCATCCTTGTGATCATTATTTTTATATATGCAATATCCCAGATGGTTCGGCTCAAAAGAGGAATTGGTAAAGTTCTTTACCTTGCTCAAACTAACCCAAAAGCTGGCCTGGCAGTTGTGACTGAGTTCTTTGTCTGGGGTTCTGGATGGCTGGCATGGAAGGGATGGGGACGAGGGGTTCTAATGTTGTTGCTCTGGGTATTATGGGTAGCCTTCTTTATCTCGATACAAGGTCTTGTGCTTGCGATCTTTTCATTTTTCGCACCTGCCATACCTTTTATCTCCTTTGCAGCAGGTGCTGTTATGGTGATAATATTTCTTGCCATCGGGTTTGGAACATCAGGCGCATTATTACGTTATGTAGAAAGTCAAATAAAAGAACCTGTACAGGTTGTGACCAGGTAAAATATCTTGATAAGGTTTGATACGCTAACAATGTAAATCAATGCTGTTATGAAGAGAAAAAGCCCCCGAATTTTCGGGGGCTTTGGAAAATCTACAGATTGTCTGTAATTTGCGAGCTCGTTTTTTTCAATTTCTTTTCTTTCTCTTTCAAGGCTTTCTTCTCCCGATTAGCAACATCCTCTTTTGATAATTCATTTGCCTGCCACAGCATGACAATAATAAAACCGCATGAGAGTAAAACAGCAACAAAAATGGCAATCAGATCATATAAAGTAAATGTGCCAAAGGGTAAATTTATTTGAAAATTGCCAGAGAAAAATACCACTGCATTTGCGATAATTGCAAGCACACGCATTTCTGTTGGGCCAAGCTTCAGGTAAGAAATGCGAAATACACCTTTTACATATGTCATGATATAGACCAGAATGGAAAATAACAAATACCCAATCAAGGCAAGGCAAGCTACATCAAATTTTACATAGGGAGAAAGTCCAATACCCAAAAATACCAATACTTCACTGAGAGCGTCAACTGTGTGATCAATGAAGAAACCATAACGAGGCCGTTCGATATGCCGATGCCGTGCTAAGGTGCCGTCAAGGCTATCGCCAAACCAATTCAATATAAAGCCAAAACTTGCTAGCCAGAGAAACCCGGGATTCCAGTTGGTAAGAATATAACTGATGAAGATCAATACCGTGGCAAGGAAACCGATTACCGTTAACGTGTCTGGAGTAATCCATGCAGGCATTTTTTTTGCCATCCAGGCCAGGGCAGGTCGTTCAAGGGGGCCTAGCATAATATTGTTAACGCGTTCAGCATCTTTTTCGACAGGTTTCTTTGGAAGTACAGGTATATTCATTTTTTGTTATCCGTTTCTTATGTATTACATTTTACCAAAAAATTGTGGCCAAACAGGATAAAACATTGCCCATTGTTCAGGATATCGGCGGATATATTCTTCTGCTATACGTAAAACACGTTCGGTATTGCTGGTCAATTCCATTGCAAGATTTGGATTTCTTTCCATTTCAAAAGGTTGTGTAGAAGTGATGGTATACATACCATTTTTTATGTGAAGGCAAATGCAGACAGCCACTTGAGCATTATATTTTAATGCCAGACGAATAGGGGTGACCGGTAACATAGCAGGATGATTGAAAAAAATTGTCGGGTAATTAGAGGCTTCCATTGGCCGATCAATACCAGTAATTACAACACCACCAGATTTCAAACGTTCTCCTACCAGGCGCAAATTGACTTGTGACATGGGTAGAACTTCCACTCCTGATCCTTCACGGATCTTATTCTGCCAGTAATACCCAGAAGGAGGTTTTGGGTAGGAAAGGATCGTGTATTTTGTAAGGTTTCTTACCATGGCAATACCTGCAAGATCAAAGTTACTTAAATGTGGAGATAATAACAATAAACCCCTATCAGAACCTTTATGTTGTTCTATTAGCTCGATCAAATCTGGAGAAAAGGTTACTTTTTTATCAATTCTTTCTGGATGATTCACATTGTGATAAAAATCGTATAAACTGCTCAAATGAAATTTGAACACTTTATACACACAGGTATCCAATTGTTTTGAATCTAATTTTTGATCATGAATAACCCATTGATTGCAACGTACCGTTTTAATGATTTCCAGATTTTTCTGTTTGCTAATGATGCCAGCGATCGGGCCTACCAAACGATAGGCAATAGGGGGAGGTAAAAGTTTACTAAAAAATAGTGCAGTAGCTATTCCAAATGAGCTGTTGATGAGCTTAGTAAGTTTCATTGTTTTTGATTGTAAATGTGATCCTCTGGAATTTTATATCGCTTCAACAATTCTTGCAGGCCTTGTCGAAATTCTGGTAGTAAAACTGTACTCCTTTCATATTCTTTCTGAGTTGCAGCATACAAAACCTGAGCGATTTGCATGGCAGAATCTGGTTTGCCGATGCATTTTGCATTTTCAGATCTTTCAATGAGTATTTTTCGGTCGTTACTCAGCCAATGATAGAGCGTTTCCAGGACTTCTATTGGCTCAAGCGTTATCTGACCTGCTCCATGATTTACAACATATTCAGCATTTCCGGTTTCTTGTCCGGGAATGATATCTATCAACATAATTGGTAACCCTGCAGCCAGCGCTTCAGTGACGATCAATCCTCCTGCTTTTGATACTAAACAATCAGATGCCAGCATTAAACGTGGCATGTCAGATACATATTCGTAGATATGGGTTGGTATGTGCCAATCCATTTCTGTGAGCTGCTGGTAAAGGACCGAATCCTTTCCTGCAACTCCGATCAATTGCAATTTTTCACCAAAATGGTTCACCACATTCATCGTGGCTTCAAGCTGTTCAACTCTCCGGCTACCCACTGCCAAAATGGTGGTAAGGTTCTGATCCCAACCTAATTCCTTCCTTAAGGTCTTTTTATCCTGTGTGTTCTGGCAATAAATGGGTGATACAGGTATGCCTGTTATTTCGATCCGTTCATCAGGAACATGGGATTCTACTGCCAGTTGTTTCACTTCCCCTGTTGGTACGAAAACTCCATCAACATGCCGGTTGAACCAGATATGATGGACAGTTACCAGATCAGTGATCACAGTATAAATGGGAATTTTAAAATGATGGATGTACCGTGCAGCAGTAAATGGAGCCTGATAAAGTGGGTACGTAGTTAGAACTACATCAGGTTGATACTGTTGGATTGTTTCAAGTATTACCTCAAATAAGAGAACAGTTAGTGTTCGTTCGAATACATTGGCAGATAAGATGCTATCGCTGGCTTCATATCCCATTTTATATAATTCAGGGATGCTGCGAATTATCTTGTCATAATCTGATTGGCTTTCTCTTAAGAAGAAAGGAGTCTTTTTGTTATCTAAAGGATTGATGATGTCAATCTGAAGCTGATCTCCATACATTTGCTTTAATGCATCAGATACTGCTATTGCCGCACTTCGATGACCAAAACCAGCATCGGCTGTTAATATAAGAATTTTCTTTTGCTCAGGATTTTTCATGATCAGTTCCTATTGTGATCTGATGAAGGCATGTCACAAAGCTATATCATTTTTCTGTGAAGAAAATTCTGTTTGATGATCCACTGCATGGAAGAATAGTCGAAGAACAGCTCAACAACATTGTTATCATCAAGTTGAGCAAGTATGGTAAACCCTTCAGCAGTCTCACTTCTGCGTCCAAAATCAATGATTTGATATTCTCTGGTTTCGATGAGAAATTTCCAGGGGATATCTTTATCATCTATATGACGGGTTGATATGATGCTAATTGCCTGGTTTTTCATAACTCTCTAAATATTCTACTAATAAATCCAATGCTTTCTGAGCTGAAAATCTTTTATTTTCGATTCGATTTCCAGTCCCTAAAAATTGATAAGCACAATTTCCCGATGGAGTACTTAATCCAATCCAGACAAGGCCGACTGGTTTTCCCGGCATACCGCCTCCGGGTCCTGCAATACCACTGATGGATACCCCAACCAATTGGTCTAAAGGAAAGAATGGTTCCATGTTGCGTCGCGCACCATCAGCCATTTCTAAAACAGTTTCTTTACTAACCGCACCATAATCCATGAGGGTTTGCTTTTTTACTCCCAATAATTTTTCTTTTGCTTCATAAGAGTAAGCAACGATGCCACTGACGAAATATTCTGATGAACCTGGAATATCAGTGATCAAGTTCGCGATCAACCCTCCAGTGCAAGATTCAGCCAGACAGAGCTTTAATCCTTTTTCGAGTAATAAATTCCCAACCCTTTGTTCGATACTAATTGCCATGTTCACTCCGATGAAATAATTATATCTCGTACAGGTTCAAGTATTCTTAATATTGATCAATTCATATATTCCTCTAATGGAATAGTTAATTATCACGGTAAACATATTCTTGACCGTCATTTTTGGCTGTGTTATGATGCAAAATAAGGTAATATTGTTATATGAATGAAATTAAAAAAGAAGCTATAGAAAGCTCGAAGGATACTTCTTCAGTAGTTCAGAATTCAACAGATTCTCCTTCATCTTCTTCAAAATTATCCACATTATGGGAAAATCTACTCCGCTTTGGATTAGGCGGATCGTTGTTACGCGCAGGAACAGGATTGGCATGTTTGATCCTGATATTATTGGTTGTGATCGTCATCCGTAAATTGGATCTGGGGAGCAAAGCGGCAGTGATAGCCAAACCAACTGCCACATCTGCAGTACCTCTCATCATGCCCACTTATCAATCTTCTGGTGGGGCGGGTGGCCCAATTGAAGTTGCAGAAGTAGAATACCCTGGCATTACCCGCGAGGCATTACTTCACACCATGTTTCCTGTACGACCACGAACAGAAGTTATCACCTATACTGTTCAGACAGGCGATACAGTATTTGGCATAGCTGAAAAATTCAATCTTAAGCCTGAAACAATACTGTGGGGAAATTATTACATTCTTGCAGATGATCCTCATAACTTAACCCCAGGGCAAGAATTAAATATCATGCCGACGAATGGTGTTTATTATGAATGGCACACTGGTGATGGATTGAACGGTGTTTCTTCGACTTATGGTGTAACGCCCGAGGATATTATCAATTGGCCAAGTAATAACCTGTCTATGGAAACCATAGGAGATTATGCAAATCCTCACATCAAAGCGGGCACCTGGATATTTGTGCCTGGGGGTTCACGTGGATTTGTCACCTGGAGTGCACCTCGGATTTCCAGAGATAACCCAGCGGTAGCAAAGAATTTTGGTCCCGGAGCCTGTGGTGAAATCATGGATGGGCCAGTTGGTTCAGGAACATATGTCTGGCCAACAACTGCGAGATACATATCAGGGTATAACTATTCTCCCGAATCAAACCATCCTGCCATTGATATTGGAGGTCAGGAGGGGAATGCCATTTATGCGGTAGATAATGGCGTTGTAGTTTATGCCGGTTGGAATGATTATGGATATGGGAATATGATCGTGATTGATCATGGTTATGGCTGGCAATCTCTGTATGCTCACCTGAGTGCTCTCAATGTCTCTTGCGGTTCCTACGTGTACCAGGGAAATGTGATCGGGTATATGGGAACTACAGGCAATTCAAGCGGACCACACCTGCATTTTGAGTTATTAAGCGAAACTTATGGTAAAGTCAATCCACTGAATTTCCTGCAATAGAATATTCTTCATTCCTGAGAAAATACTATGAAATTTGTCCATCTGATCACCTTGTCGCTATTTCTGGTTGTTTCTGTGTTAACTGGTTGTACAGTGAATAAAACAACATCTGCAGAGCTATCACCTGATGTGTTGGTAGCAGAATCTTTTCTGGCTGATATTACGCAACAAGTTGTAGGAAATCTTTATATTGTTGATACATTGGTTCCCGCAGGAACGGATCCACATGCATTTCAGGCTTCACCGCAGGATGTAGCCCGTTTGGAAAATGCAAAAGTGCTGGTCCTTAATGGCGGAGGATTGGAACAATGGCTTGATCCATTGATGATTAAAAATGACAAACAAATACGCATCATTGCTTCTGATGGACTTGAACCAGTGATCAGAAGTTTACCTGGAGAGGTGCATCAAGGAGAGGATGGAGATCCTCATTTTTGGCTTGATCCAAATCTTGTGGTCACTTATGTGGAGAATATTCGTGATGGTTTATCCCTGTATGATCCACAAAATGCTTCATCTTATGAATCAAATGCAACTGCGTATATTCAACAATTGAAAAACCTGGATACATGGATCACGGAACAGGTTTCTATCATCTCACCAGAGAAGCGCATTATCGTGACAAACCATGAAAGCCTGGGGTATTTCGCTGACCGCTATGGATTCGAGGTGGCTGGAACGATCATTCCTTCAGTAAGCAGTGAAGCCGCACCCTCGGCGTCTGATCTGGCAGACCTGATTGGAACGATCCAGAAGGAACATGTACGAGCGATATTCATCGAAACAGGTGCGAATACAGACCTGGCTGATCAGATAGCCAGCGAAACAGGTGTTATGGTTGTATCGGATATTTACACCCATTCGATCACCTCATCTGATGGGTCTGCAGGCTCATATATAGATATGATGAAGCATGATACTTTGCGAATTGTGGAAGCATTGAAAGATAATACTAAATGAAACACGAATCTGATCTTACGTCACAGAAACCTGCAGAATTAAGACTGGCGAACGTAACTGTGAATTTTGGAAAAGATCCAGCGCTGGAGGAATTGAGCTTGATAATCCCTCATGGGATTTGCCTGGCGGTAGTGGGTCCAAATGGTGCAGGAAAATCTACATTTTTTAAAGCCCTGGTTGGGTTGCTTCCACTTGCCAGTGGACAGATATTCATTCACGGTCTTCCTTTAGGGCATCACAAGGATTGTGTAGCATTTGTTCCACAGCGTGAAGATGTGGATTGGAAATTCCCAATCACTGTGAAAGATGTTGTGATGATGGGACGGTATTTACACACTGGTTGGCTGCGAAAACCTTCCAATGTAGATGAAGAAGCTGTGCAAAAAGCAATGATGCAACTGGGAATTATTGATCTGGCAAAACGTTCGATCCATGACCTCTCTGGCGGGCAGCAACAGCGAGTCTTTCTGGCGCGGGCAATCGCCCAGGAACCACATATTTTGCTTCTCGATGAA
>JBDKSY010000477.1:0-2400 GCA_039680395.1 Anaerolineaceae bacterium
GGATTTGAAGTCATCATTATGGCATGCATCATATTACTATCGAGTTCGATGATATTTGCCAGCAAAGAAAAGTCACGCTCTCTAATCGCTTTTCGACATATTTCCAATCTTCGAGGTGTATCTTGAACACGAGTTTCTTGTAATGGAGAGTAGTGTGCCAGTAAATGTCCTGCTCTTGAACTTATCTTTTTGGGCTTATTCAATAAGACGACAATTGCATCATAAAGATCCCAATGATCTGATGGGAAGATCGTAGAAGCAAAAGATGTTTCATCGGAATCACCCATATGCCATTCAACAAATCCATCAGGGACTGACCGGCAGGCAGAACCTGATCCCACCCTTGCCAGACGAGAGATTTCTGCTTCGCTCATTTCAATACCTGCGGCATGGACAGATGCCATTGCCAGAGCAGCAAAACCTGCAGCAGAAGAAGCGATCCCTGCGCCAATGGGGAAATTTAGTACGCTTTCTACTTTGGCAAACAGGGATATCTTTGTTTTATGTCGGACTATTTCCAGAATCTTTGAGACACGTTCAAGAGCTTCATGGTCTGCAGTGGTGTGGTTGATCGAAAGAAAATCGGACTTAAGATCAGGTGTAAAGGTAACCGTCGTCCGCGCCTCTAAATTATTCAGGTTCATTGAAATTGAACCAGTAGAAGGCAAATTGAGAGTATCATCCCGGTTCCCCCAGTATTTTATGAATGCGATGTTAGGATGGGCAACAGCGGTGGCGCAAAATCGTTCATCAGGTACAGCTTTATGGTCCATACCTATGATTGTAACTTATGTGTTCATTGGTGGTTATAAGTGATGTTAAAATTCTCACACAAGATCTGAAGCGCTCGCAAGGAATATAAAACTGGAAGCTTTTGCTCTTTTGATACGATCTTTTCTACCATTTCCGGTTCCAACCATTTCACTGCAAAATCCCGTAATCCATTAATGTCTAATAATTGATCACGATAATGCGAGAAATCAATTTTGTTTGCCCTGAAATATCTGCCCGTCAGTACCATTCGTACATGATCCCAATGATAGGCGATTTTCTGGTGTAGATGGCTGGCATTCAACGGTGCTCCCCGAAAATCTGAGTTGGGAAGTGCAGCAAATTTGGGATACCAGTGAATGAAGAAATCGCGATAAAAGAAGGCATGATCACGCCATTCGCGTGGTAACGCATTCATGAAATCAAATAATTGAAAGTCTGCGAAAGGACTGATATATTGAGTTTCTACCCTGCGTTTATAAACGCAATAGTTAACATATTTCGTAATAGGGTTGATATAGTTCCAGCGTTCGGCCAGGGTCATATGGGATGATTCGTGTATAGGAAAATAAAAACTATCTTCGATCAATTCTGCATTTTTCACCATATTGATCACTTGAGGATCTTTGCAGGTGTTTTCCAGATAGAATATATCTTGCTTCTGAGATAAAGTTGCATTTTTATCCGGATGAATTCTATCTCCCATTACGCGGTTTCCCAGGTTACCAGATAAGACCAGAGTGCCATGATGAAGAACTTCATCATATACTTTTAATGGCGCCTCCAGAACAAAATTGATCTGACCATCTGAATCGAGACAGTTCTGTTTTAGATCAGCCAATGTGAAGAAATCTAGATTGAGGGGGTATTTTAAATGCTTGATCCCAAATTTCTTTACGATCTTCTTGGCTATTTCGTAATCATAAGTTCCTGGTTCGCCATATGTATAATCGGTAATGCGGCTGGCTGGAACCATTTCCAGCAGAAATGCCAGGATCAGGCGAGAATCAAATCCACCTGAAAGTGGCAGCAGGATTGGTTCTGTGTCTGATCGGGAGGGTAATCGTTTTTCAATTGCATGACTGAATAATGTATGAAACTGTTTCCTGGCTTCTGGCAAATCCATTTTATCGAGTTCAACTGTCGGGAAAGTATTAATAAATTTTCGCGTAATTTCCTTTGACCTGTGATCAATGCAAAGGAATTCACCCGGCATGAACTGCCGATAGCCTTCGAAAAGAGTTTGCCCGCTAGGCACATAGCGAAAGATCAAGAAATTTCTCGCAGAGGGGATGTTAAGATGAAATGTCAGATCTTCATCCAGGAAGTGTTCATAGAAATTAACTCTATCAGAAGAAATTTGATAATAATAAGGTTGTAAGGCTAACCGGTCGCAGAATATATAGGTCTTTTCATCCTTCTGAAAACAAGCCAGGTAATGCCCTTCTACATTCATTGGAATTTTTCCAATGTCATTTTCCTGTATGGAATCAAGGAAATTCATTAACTCTGAATTTCCAGGGTTCCAGATGTCCTGATCTGAGAGGTGAAGGCAGTCAACTTTCCCCAAAATATTCAATTTAGCGATTGCAAGATTGGGTTTCTGGTTGAAAACTATTTCAGACGAGT
>JBDKSY010000478.1:0-5728 GCA_039680395.1 Anaerolineaceae bacterium
ATGAACCCAACCCCTGGCCAAGCGCGCCGCGCAAGGTTCGCACGTATGCTGCGATCGCAGGATCCACACTGGATTTCCTTGATTTCCATCCTTACCCCGGAGGATACTCCCTCGATAAACTGGCGGAGAATTTTCAGATGACTGGTTTGAATGAGAAACCCGTCATCATGGGCGAGTTTGGTGTATCTCGATCTGCATACGCCACCGAAGTTAATGCTGCCCAAGCGCTGCACGACTGGCAGGTTGATTCTTGCAACTATGGCTTCGATGGCTGGTTAATGTGGACATGGGATTCTGAGGAACAGACGGATTTCTATAACGCGCTGATGGGAGATGAACTGATCAATCAGGTACTCGCGCCAGTCAACCGCCCCGACCCGTGCCAGGCAGGGGTTTTTGATTTCTTCGAGTACAACCTGGCATTGGGGAAGGCGACCCGGGCTTCACGCTTCATGGAAAACGAGCTGCCCTCTGGGGCAGTGGATGGGAACACCAACTTTTGGTGGGGCGCGGGTGATTTTGCCCCCCAGTGGATCCAGATCGACCTCGGAGAACCCTACTCAGTTGGCATGATCCGTCTGGTGGTCTCACAAAGCCCCGCTGGCAACACCACCCACCAAATATGGGTGGGAACAACTTCAGATCAACTCACTCTTGTGCATACCTTTGATGGGTACACCTCTGACAACCAGGTGCTGGAATACTCCCCTGAAACCCCATTGGAGAATGTGCGTTATGTGCGCGTGGTGACAAAAGCAAGCCCTTCGTGGGTAGCCTGGAAAGAGATCGAAGTGTTGGAGTAGTTATATAAAAATTTCTTTTTCAAAATTTGTGGCATAATATTCCTAATTCTCCTTTACACATATCCGATGGGGAAAAGTGGATACTTCATGTGCATCTCTTTTTTCAAGCATATTAGGCTTTTCTAGTAACTTTCTGTTACTTTAGCTTCTTCAATAATATTTGTTATCAAAAGAAGTAAGGGGTCTCTATGTGTATTATTAGGAGGGTAACAATGAAAAAAGCTTTTTTGTCCTCTTGCCTGATCTTCATGTTGACTTCTTGCCTGGCTGTGACAGAATCCACACCAACCGTAACAAGTATCCCCACTGACACTCCTGTTCCCACAAGTACGCCTTTACCAACCAATACTCCCAGTCCAACAATAACACTCACACAGACAGCAACCCAGGATTGTTCAGTAGGAAATACGATTGAGAACCTACGTAGGATCATTCCATATGAAACATATTACTTGAGTTATTATTCTTTCATGGGGGTGCGTTTTTTACTCTATTGGATGGTTGATCCAGAAATTGATCCAATGGCTTCAACGGTGGAATTGAAAAAAAATTTTAACCTTGGAGTCAAGCACTCCATGGAACTGGCACAGAAAATGATACGGGAAGATGCTTGCATTCCTTATTTGTTTGATGTTGTCAACCCAGTAGTGGTTGATAAATACTACAACGGATGGTTTTCTGGTGTTTTCAATATAAAAGATATCCCGTTATCTGAGCTTACAGAAAGCAACATTACAAAACTAATGGAATTTGCCATTGATAAAGGAATGTGGCAGAGAACAGCGATAACGAAAGTCCGGGAAATCCCATCCGATTCTTGTACCTGGAATGAAGTCCTGGGAAACGTTTCCAGACATTTTTACAACGAAAACAACCTGACCTTTTATTCGTTGGTTGCGGATAACCTGGGAGTGACATTCACTGTTCAGACCCAGGCGAGAGATGATGTTGACAGCATTGTTGCATACATGAACGTTGCCAGAGAGGTAACTTGCTTGAAACCTGCTGTGGAAGTGATCATCATCGTTCTGGTAGATGAAACCGGTGAATATATGGATGTAAAGAGATACGAAATGCCATAAGAATTGGATTGCATCAATCTTGGAATGAAAATTTATCTTAAATTGTGATTAACTTTGAAGGTTGATGAATAAATAAAATTTTTTGGTGGCATGTATGAAAAAATATGGGAGAGATTTTCGAACAATTTTTCTTATCGTTGGCATCTCAATAGGATTCTTTGTTTGGATCCTTGAAGCGTCAATGTTTTATGACTTTTTTCCCACCCTTTTTGTGGGTGTTATCAGTGGAATTCTAATTGGTCTTCTGGTGAGTTTGTGCGGTTGGGTATTTGTAAGATATACCCGCTATATCTGGTGGAAAAACATCATTCAAGTGATCGTTGTTTTTCTTTTTTCTTCTGTAATTTCATACATAGTGGTTCTATTATGCTGGTTTTATCCTTATGGTAACTGGGAAAAATTACAGGCTGCTCCCGAGCACATAAACTATCTTTTGCCTTCTTCTTATACCAGTATCTTTGAATATGAATTATTCACGCAAGCGGATTCTGGTACAGCATATAAATATGTATGTGTTGAAAGTGAAGAATGTACATGGGAGCAAACAGAATATCAACCACCAGAAGAAAAAGACAAGTTTCATAGATCCAAAGGTATATATCTTTCACCCATTCCCCCAGGCATACCTGTGGATAGTTTAGAGGTACTAGATATCTACGCTGATGCCTCAATATATAAAAAGTATGTACTTCTTTCAAATGGTAATATTTATTATTGGTCGCGGTACGAAAATGCCCACGGATTAATTGCGTTGATGATTTTTCTAGGTCCCCCATACGCAATTATTATCGGGCTCATTGCAAGCATCACGGTGTTATCAGTGAGAAGACGGAACAAATTGGAGAGTTCCTTAACACTGGCAGTAAATTCGGATGCACAAGAAGAATTAACAGATGAGAAAACGACTACTAAGAAATGACCTGTAATAAAAAGAAAATGCCAGGAAATGTTGCTAAATAAAATAAATTAAGGAAAAAGAATTCACAGAAAATTATCTGGCCTTCCCAGGAGGGCTATTCTCATTGGAAGTTCATTACTATCTTTTTCTATAGACATTTTATGTTCATAAGGGATTAGAAAGCATATTTGGAAAGTTTAAGACTTTACATTCTTAATTATCCAATCCTCTATAGAAACTATATATTCTGGAGTAGGCATATCATTTAAATCATCGTCAGAAAATCCTTGTGATTTTCTTTCAGTGTAAAAATCTGAAGCAAAATCATTGAACCGGTACCAAATTTGTGTCGGACTATCTGCTTTATCCAAGATCCTTGCTTCTATTATCCAATTTCTTATACATTTGACAATTCCCTCTGGCTCATTATTGTGACTTTTTACATCGACTCCTGAAATATCTGAAAGAGCTTTCTGATAATCATAGCGTTTTCCCTCCAGTACAAGCATCTTCTTATTTCGATCAATGAAGAAATAATCACCATAATCAATTCCAAATTCAAAAGGCATATTCATACGAAAATATTCATCTTGTTTTGATGAAATGCATTTGGAAAGATCATGAATGGAATATTTTGATGATCTAATCAAATCGCAAATTTTATCAATTCGGTTGTTTGCAGAATTTAAAAAACCTGAAGCTATTTGTGGTTGAAATCCCAGATAACATACTGTAAAAAGCAACGGTCTCAGTAGGCTTTTATATTTTTCATCAAATGGGCAGTTTATAAAAACTTGATTAGTACTTTTTCCCCCAGCAGACATTTTAGTTAGCTATCCTTAGTAGATGCTAATTTATGATTGCTATATGAATCAATACTTTGAATTGTTCCATCCCTCTTATGGATAACCAATTCGGATTTTTGTTTACTACTGATTTGACGCGCCCAATCTTCCGCATCTTTCTTTACAGTAAAATGCTTCGATGCGCGTTCTGCTCCGCCCTTTTTCACTATCCATCCACCGTTTGGTGAAGGTATAACATGATGTGTCTTTTTGGTCATGTAAAAATTATAAATAATTTAAAATTAAATTGCAAGTTGCTGGAGCAAGAATAGTTAATTTAGTATTGTTTATGGATATTAACAATAGTAGGTCATTTCCCCTGATACAAATTTTTCTCTGATTCCTCAAAGCTATTTCGTTAATTAATCTTTGCCCACTTCTCTCCTCCTCCCTTCCCCTCAAGAATCTAACAGGCGATTGTAAGGTAATTTCCCCTGAATCAGGGTATAGTATTCCTTTGTATCAGTATTTCCTTCTATCAAAATATTCAATGCTGGTTTTATAGAAAGACCTTCCAACATGATCCTGCAATACTTTTACCTTTTTTCCCTCGCAGTTGGAATCATTGCAAGCCTTGGCGTTGCAACACTTGCCTGGCAGCATCGCAACCGAATGGGCACTCTTTTTTTTGCTGGCATGATGCTGGCGATGAGTATTTGGCTGTTCGACTGTCTGATGGTTTGCATGAGTCAGAACCGGGCACAGGCACATTATTGGTCTGAGCTGCGCTATTTTGGTCTCACAACCATGCTGGCATTCTTTCTCGCCTTTGCGATCCAATACACTGATCACAAACAGTGGTTGAAGAAACCTTTCCTGATCTTCTTTTTCTCAATACCCTTCGTCACCCAGATCGTTATCATGACGAATTCGAGCCACCATTTGTTCTTTAGTGAAGATAAATACTCTATACAGGGACTCTTAATGGGTCTTGACTCCATTCATCTGGGGATCCTGTATTGGGTGCATACTATCTACAGTTATTCGCTCGCCATCGTGGGTCTTGGTTTGATCATTTCTAAATCCATTCGCAACTATAACGTGTACCACAGGCAGATGCTTCCCCTGGTTTTGAGTGCATTCCCACCCTTGATCACCAGTGTAATTGATGCCTTCATGTTGATCACTGGTGTCAGGCAACCTCTTTCACCCCTGGGTTTTACGCTTATGGGTATATTTATTGCCACTGCCATTTTCCACAACCGGATGTCGGGAATCATTCCCATGGCGAGGGATAATGTGATCGAAAGCATGTGTGATGCAATGATCGTGCTGGACGAAAATGAGACAATCATTGATATCAACTCGTCAGCATTGCAACTTCTCCGTGCAGAATCTTCGGAGATCATGGGAAAAATCATTACCGAATTGAGCCATCCCTGGAATGAATTGACCACAAAAAATAAAGGCGGTTTATTTACACAACCAGAGATCATCCTGAATATTGCCGGCAGAGAACACTATTTTGATCTGCGGATTTCGCCCATGAAAAGTCCTCACAAATATTATGCCGGGCGGATCATCATTCTGCGGGATATTACCTCACGAAAACAGGCTGAAAACCAGTTGCAGAATATGCTGCTCGAACTGAAAGCTCTTCAAGAAGAACTGCAGGAGCAGGCAGTACGTGACCCTCTTACCGATCTGTATAACCGGCGGTATCTGGAAGAGATCGTTCTGGAAAAATTGAGCGAGGCATCACAAGAAATCTATCCCATAAGTGTTGCGATCATGGATATTGACCATTTCAAAGAAATCAATGACACATATGGTCATGAAGCCGGAGATGTGGTGCAAAAACATGTAGCGAATATTTTGAAGAAGCACTCTCGCGCAAAAGACCTGGTTTTTCGTTATGGCGGGGATGAATTTCTCATTCTGTTGCCTGCAACCTCATCGCAAACTGCATACCAATACGCTGAGCGATTGCGCGCACGTTTTGAAGATTCTTGTGTGGAGTATGGTGGCGAAAAAATTGCTGTGACGATGTCTATTGGCATTGCCGCATTTTTTACAGGGAAAGAGAAACCTGCACAGGTGCTGATTAATGCAGATGATGCTCTTTACCAGGCAAAAGCTGATGGCCGGAACTGCGTGATC
>JBDKSY010000479.1:0-1544 GCA_039680395.1 Anaerolineaceae bacterium
GGAAAGTGCTGGAATGTCGTCATAACCTGCAGTACTGGGTAAATGAACCTTACTTTGGATTTGGCGCAGGTGCACATGGATGCATGGCAGGCTACCGGTATTCCAACATTGCGGATATTCAAAAATATATGAACCAGATCAAACAAGCAGAAAGGATGCAATTTCCTTTTTCATCAGCAAATGATTCACGCATCGCGATTGATGCCTTGACAGAAATGAATGAGACCATGATGCTTGGTTTACGATTAACTGAAGAGGGTGTATCGCGACAACGTTTTTATGAACGGTTTGGCAAGCAGATGGAAGATGTATATAAAAACCCTATCGAAAAACTGATAGGGCAGGGTTTACTTTGCTGGGATGATCAGAAAGGCATATTGCGGTTGACTGATAGGGGGAGATTGTTGGGGAACAGGGTATTTATGGAGTTCGTATAAAATCAGTAAACTAATACCGAAGTTCCGTACCCTTTTGTATCCCAATCAATTTCTTTCACTTCGGGTTTTACCCAACGGAAGATCCACTTGGCTTCTTCTGTCTTCATATTTATACAGCCGTGACTCATGCGGTTGCCAAAATTATTGTGCCAGTAAGTGCCATGGAAAGCTATCCCATCTTCGGTAAAGAAGGTTGACCAGGGTACGCCAGGCAATTCATAAGCGTTCAGATCCGATGTGTATTGTCCATCACCCATATGTTTGGATGGCATCTTTACCACAACGCGAAATTCACCCCTGGGTGTGCTCCATTCTGGCAGGTCTTTGGGCTTGTAGTCTAACCCGGAAGAAATTTTCGTTTGCAACACAGGCACATCTTTTTCAAATGCAGTCAATGTCTGTTGAAGAAGGGAGACCTCGATCCGTTTTTCGTTGTAGTCGAGCTCAGGCGAGATAGGGGTTAATTCAGCAGGCTGGATCAAACGCGCATGTTGTGCAGGGATGTGGTAATCCATCGAATCACTGTCAAGCAGTTCATCTTTTACCCGATACCATGCGTTGCCATCCGGGCCTTCTTCAATCCCGACCACCCAATGGACGGTTTCGTAATATAACCGGTACATCGGTACCCAGCCCTGACCATTCACGCGCCGCATAGATTGCGTAAAGGGAACGGTAATCTCCATAAGCTGTTTATCACCAGTGATGTTGGAAGGTATAGGATTAAGGCGATATTGTACTGGCTGCAACCTGGCACTGTGCACATAACCGCGCCATACCTTGTACCAAACAGGATTCCATTTTGGCCCTTTATCCGAGACGATCTCCTCGTAAATATTGATCAATTCATCCCGATAACGGGTGTATAGGATCTGGCTGGTGTCGTCAGGATGTTTGTAAACACTGATGCTGTTAATAGCGACACGTGCAATTTGCTCACTATCCATTTCCTGGCTGATGCTTTCACCAACCCCATAGAAAGGACGGAATGCCAGTGCACCCAGACTGAGCGCAGATAACTTCAAAAAGTCACGGCGGCTGTATTGTTTCATGAGATGGATTATACCAAGTTAATCGGATGAAATGTGTGGGAATTGAAGAAGATGA
>JBDKSY010000480.1:0-4520 GCA_039680395.1 Anaerolineaceae bacterium
TGCATAACTTGTCCATAACGGGATCAATGCGTCTGCCTGTTCCTTCGTTAAAGCCTGCGCCGTAGTATTCAGTTTCAACGTCCCCAGGATCAATTGCATTGGGATCGAAATTGCGTTTTCATAAGAAGTATTTAATCCAGCAGTTCCAGTTGATGCGCTGGTCTCTGTGACAGCCACCTCAGAAGCCGTGGCAGTTTGAGTTTCTGTGGCGCCAGATGAACAGGCACTCAATACAAGGATGCTTAAAATGAGCAGACAGTACAAGAGTTTCTTCATATTTTCTCCACAAAAAAGTTCTTTCTTGATATTCCCTTTATCATTAACCTGTTTCATTCTAGAATATCCAGTTGTGAACCTCCCGTGAAAAACCTGTGAATTGGATGAGAAACTCCGAATTATTTAATGTTACTTAAAGAGATATATACTTATTCAATGATTCAGAATAAAACAATTTAACAACTATTACTTGATTTTTATCTTGCTTGTCAAATTAAGCACAAGTGAATTGCAATATACTCGAAGAATGATCATTGATGATTTATAGGAGGGAAAATGCTTCTTGAAAATAAATCTTTATCGGAAATCACCGAACAAGACTTACTTCAATTAATTGACGCAAAAGAATCAGAAGGAAAAAAATTAGATTTCAAAAGAGAGCTTCCAGGCAATTCGGATAGAGACAAGAAAAGGTTTTTAGAAGATATTTGCGCTTTTGCTAATGCTGGGGGAGGATTTATTATTTATGGAATGGAGGAAAAAGCGGGTAAAGCCACGGTATTAAATGGTTTTCAAACTACAAATATTGATCAAGAAATTCTTCGTTTACAAAGCATCATTCAGAGTGGCTTAGCTCCCCGTGTTCCCGGTATTCATATGCGTCCAATCGGATTATCTTCCGGGACATCAGCATTAGTTATTAAAATACCCTTGAGCTGGGCTTCGCCACACATGATTACATTAGAAGGAGCTTCAAAATTTTATACAAGGAACTCAAGCGGTAATTATCAGATGGATGTTCAAGAAATCAAAACTGCTTTCCTATCATCCGACTCATTATCTACTGCAATCAAAGATTTCCGCTTAAATAGATTAGGTAGAATTGTCGCAGGAGAAACGCCAATACTGATAAAGGGAAATGCAAAAATAATTTTGCATCTAATTCCATTAACCGCTCTTTATAATCAATCTTTAATAGACATGTCTATAGTTTTAGAAAGGATTCGCGATTTACATACTTTATATTTTAGTTTTTGTGGTTTCCGAATAAATTTTGACGGAGCTGTAACTTATAGTCAAAAAAGTGATGACAGGTTCGTTTCTTATACCCAAATATTTAAGAATGGTATTATCGAGGCAGTTCATGATGAAATTTTGGATGAAGAAGATGGAAAACAGTCTATTCCAAGTAGCGCATTTGAAAAAATCATTTTTACTGGATGTGAGAAATTACTGTTTTTTCAAAATAGTATTGGAATAGAACCACCCATTGTAGTTTTTCTTTCACTTGTTGGGATGAGTGGTTATTCATTTGAGCTATCTCAATCTCAGAAATTTTATTACCGCCGTGATTTCCCTGTACGAGTTATCGATAGAGATACCTTATTGACTCCAGAGGTGATGATTCAGAATTTTGAATCTCTTGATATTCACGCTTTGCTAAAACCTGCAATTGATTCAATTTGGAATGCGGCAGGTTGGCCTAATTCCTTAAATTTTGATCAAGATGGCAAATGGCATGGAGAGAATTACTAAGGCTATTTTTATAATTGTTCTTCGGTGACAACGTATATAATTCTATTCTATCAAGAAGAATATTCCATCAGGCTAAAACTCCTCATCGAGAAATGGCGTTTGCCGAGAGAACATTTGCTTTACGGTATCATGTAGATGATCAGGTATGGTTGCCCATCCCCGCCAGGAAAAATCATCCACATCATGCGTGCCATACACAAGGGCTGTTAAAGCCTGGATATTCATTTCGCAATCAGCATTTTCTGCACGGTTGACTTTCAGCAATCCGTTTTCAGATGAAAAATGCCAGAGCCCCTCATTCCAGGGACAGAATGGATCCCGAATTTTCGTAGTGAAACTTCCTTCACCCACCTGCATTCCTCCCAGGTTCGCCACGCTGATCACCCTGCCCATGGGAGCCTCGTAGGATTCGGTTTTAACCCGTAGACCTGAAAGCCATGTGTTCGGTTGTTCGTTTGGAGATAATACCAATAGAACCCGATCAGCCTGATCCACGTGCCGGGCAATCCATTGCAACAACAAATATTTCGCCTGGCTGGAAAGATAATAAAAACATAGAGCACAGAACTGGAATTTCCCCTGGTCTTGTTCGCTCCCCTGAATTTGATATTGCATTAAACCTTCTACTCTGCCATTCGTCATTACTTTGACCATCCAGGCTTTGTTCATAATTCCTTTGGAAGGATCTATCTGACGAGTTACCGCCATACCATGCACACGCAGGAGATATTCACGCAAGAATTTCTGATAATCGTCAAACCCGTCCTGGATGCTCATGAATTGTATTTCCCCTCCAAGATCTTTCTTCAGAAGAGGCATTAATGCTTCTGGTTTGAACCTGGCTAATTGTGACATATGGAAAGTGGAATATCCCAGGTTTTCATAAAATGATTCTTTGAATGGATAGAGGCAGGAAAATGTGGCTCCTGATTCATAACTGGCAGCAAAAAGGGAAGTCAATACCTGCCGGCAATATCCCTTCCAGCGTGCCAATGGAGAAGTTGCAACCCCCCAGACACCCGCTTGATCATATATTTTTCCCCGGACATTTTGGATCATCTCAGTAGATGCAGCACATGATAAAGGCGAACCATCCTCATACAACACAAAACAGGATGACTCTGGACGCTCAACAATCCACTTTTGCCACTCATCCTTTTTAAGCAATGGTTGCGTAGGGTGGAATGCGTAACTTGCCAACCCATAAAGGGTATCAATCATTTCTTTTCCTTGTATTTGGCGGATGGATATTTCACTCATGCTCGATTTCCTTTCTACACGTTTTCATTATCTCATTTTCACCGACCAGTTGGATGGTCAAGTTACTCGCCATGAATTAAAAACCAACATCAATACACATATAATGAAGGCAGACATCTACAGCATCACTAATGGTATAATAGATATACGTTCAAATTACTTAATTATGGCGGGATACAGATTTCTTAACCAGATCGTCTGGCTATCATGTAAACAGCCTGGTTTCTTCATAGCCTTGCTTTTGTTATTGAATATTCACATAAAGAATTGAAATACCTTTAGTTTTTACTCCGAAAAGCAACCTTTCCCAGCCTTTCTACACCAGACAACAATTACCAGTGCATAATTAATCGAACAGGAGATAAAATAATGGACATTACCAGGATGATTAAAGCTTATTATACGGCGTTGGATTCTGCCGATCTAAAAAATGTAGATCAATATCTTGCAGAGAATTATCGCCTGTTAGATTTCACACCACAACCAATGGACAAGAAAGCCATGCTGGCAATGCAGCAGTTCTTTCGCAATGCCATCCCCAACCTGCAGCATTCCTTGAGCAATTTCATTACCGTTAAGCAAACTGTAAAGGTAACCATTCAATTGAGTGGGATCCATTCAGGCAATCTTGATCTGCGAAAAATTGGTGGCGGAGTTGTTCCCGCATCGAAAAAATTCATCATTTTCAATAATGAATTACTTGAACTGACTTTCGCAAATGGAAAGATCATTACTGAGAGGAATGTATCACCCCAATCCCCCAACCGGCGGTTTTCAGGAATGCTTAAAGTGATGGGAGTAGATAGCACACCTTTCCTGGATAAATTCTCTTCGGAAACCTTTATTTAAATCTTTAAGCCTGCTTTTTTCTGGTCAGCCTGAGTAGAACAAGAGGAATTTGCCTATATGAAAGCAGTCTTTTTCGAAGAATTTACTGGTCCAGTAGTTGTAAAAACAGTTCCTGATCCTGTTCCCGCATCACATGGTGTGGTGATCAAAGTGATGGCAACCGGGCTTTGCTTAAGTGATTGGCATGGCTGGATGGGGCATGACCCTGATATCCGCCTGCCGCATGTACCTGGTCACGAGCTAGCTGGCATCATCACGGCTGCCGGCAAGGATGTTACCCAATGGAAGGTGGGAGATGCGGTAACAGTACCATTTGTATGCGCCTGTGGCACCTGCCCTCAGTGTGTCTCTGGCAATCAACAGATCTGTGATCATCAATTTCAGCCAGGTTTTACCCATTGGGGATCGTTTGCAGAGTATGTTGCAATTGACCGTGCAGATGTAAACCTGGTAAAGATTCCTCCAGAACTTGATTTTGTCACCACTGCCAGCCTGGGATGCCGTTTCGCGACAGCATTTCGCGCCATTGTCGCTCAGGGGAAAGTCACTGCCGGCCAATGGGTGGCGGTACATGGCTGCGGTGGTGTTGGATTATCTGCCATCATGATAGCTAATGCCCTGGGCGCTAATGTGATTGGAATTGATATCAATAATGATGC
>JBDKSY010000481.1:0-4285 GCA_039680395.1 Anaerolineaceae bacterium
GGATTGTAACCAATGCCTGTTATGACGAGCTGCGACGTGTAAAACGACATCCAACCACATCCCTTGAACCAGTCAGCGATGAAACTGAAGAAGAAATTGACTCACCAGCCTGGTTGGCTGATGATGCGGCCAGCCCTGAAGAAAGGGTAGAACAGGCTGAATTAGAGCATGCCGTACAACACTGCCTGGAAAAATTACCCGAAGATTTTAAAGTGGTTGTGGTGTTGGTAGACGTGCAGGGCTTTGATTACGATGAAGTATCGAAAGTGACCAAACGTCCTTTAGGGACCATTAAAAGCCGGCTGGCGCGTGCTCGTTTACGATTACAAGATTGCCTTCAGCAGTTCTGGGAACTCTTACCTGATAGATTTCGTCTTGATGATGAGGTAAGTAAATAATAATGAAGAAACAGCCCATCTCTATTAAGAATTTGATTGCATTATCGGCATACCTCGATGGGCAAATGAATGAAAAGCAAACTGTACAGTTGGAAGCCCAACTGAAAAAAGATGCTGAACTGCGCCAGGTGTTTACCCAAATGCGGCAGACGCGGTTCTTATTGCGTCAGGTCAAGCCAGTGCGGGTACCTCGGAACTTCACTCTTAAACCAAAGATGATTGCTGATATGCCACAAAAGGCAATTTCGAGCCGCTGGATACCTGCGTTAAGTTATGCCACTTTGACGGCAGCGGTACTGATGGTGATCACCCTGGTCATTCACTTACTACCAATGCAGATGAAAACTGCTGAGGTTCCGTCAGAATTGACAACCAGTGCACCAGTGCTGGAAGCGGCAGAAATTCCATCAGCTCAAGACGGTCTGACCAATGCATTACCCGTCATCATTTGGGGTGATGCATCAGCCATTGTCAATACCTCTACATACGATACTTCAGGGAAAAGGGTTGGGGGTATCGGTGGAGGTGGTGGCGCAGAAGGTTCCGGGCTGGGCGGAGGGGGATCAGTTGCCAATCCATATATATCAAATATTCCTTCCGGAATCAATGGAATTATTGTGATCATTCCTCGTGCGACTGAATGCACAATTGCTGTACAGATCACAGAAACACTTGTGGAATCTACGACTCCTTATAAGGTCATTGCTAGTGGCCCCATCCTTGGGCTAAGGATTTCTGAACAGGTCGAACAAGAAACTGCCTCAGAACCTGCACCTGCTCCGGCTGAAAAACGTTTGGATCTCTCTTCATGGGGAATTACCCTGGGATTGGGTTTTATCACGCTTGGGTTGGGAATTGCAAGTCTGGCATTATGGTTAAAGAAACGCCGTACATGATGAACCAAACCATCCAATTTTGCCCTTATTGTGGGAAAAAGGTAACCTATCAACAATTATTTGGATCATTGCGTCCAATTTGCGAAGCGTGCGATTGGATCTATTTTGCTGACCCAAAGGTGGCTGCTGCAGTGCTTGTAATACAAGAGGGGAAAGTTTTGTTAACCCGCAGGATCAATGAACCTTATCAGGGGTACTGGAGCTTACCGGCTGGTTTTATCAATGCACACGAAAACCCAATGGATGCAGCAAGTCGTGAATGCCTTGAAGAAACGGGACTCAAAGTGCAAATATCCAGATTGATCGATGTATTTTCTGTGCATGAACATGAGCGTGGAGCGGATATTCTGATCGTTTATACTGCAAATATCCTTGAAGGTACTTTAACAGCCGGCGATGATGCTGATCAGGCTGCATTTTTTGACCTTAAAGCTTTGCCTCCACTGGCCTTTAAAAGCACATCTCTTATTCTTAATTCTTTGAACCAATAAGTCACTTTCCTGGGTGTGATAGAATAATACAGTAGAACGTTTGTTATATTGATTAAAGGTTATCCGTTCGCCTATGAGCCCAACCAGGAACTCGAATTCTCGTACCACCAGATCAACTTCCAGCCGAAGTACCATGGCGCGCAAGGGAAAAAGCACACGCACTCACTCGACCGGAAAAACAGCTCGCAAGACTACTTCACAGCGCCAGCGCCGTACAGTGCAGGAAGTAGCAAGAAAACCTTCTTTCTGGCAACAGATCTCCCCAGAACGCAAGCTGGATATTCTGGGTGTTATTCTGGCATTGCTGGGATTGCTCACCTTGCTCAGTATGGTCTCACGTTCACAGGGCAGTTTAACGTCTGCCTGGGTGATGGTACTCAAGCAGGCAGCAGGTTGGGGCGCATTTGTCTTACCCCTTTCTCTTTTGGGGTTTGGTGTCTGGCTTCTCTTCCGTCATGTAGAGCATCTACCACAACTATCTGTTGAACGCCTGCTTGGAATATTTCTATTGCTTTTGAATTTCTTCGGATGGTTAAGCATTTTTAAATTCGGAGACGATATCTGGATTGCCGCAAAGAGCGGGCTAGGAGGAGGGTATATTGGTGGTGCGGTCGAATGGCTGTTGATAGCCATGGTCGGCAAGGCAGGTTCGATCGTAATCCTGATCACCTGGTTGATCCTGGCGCTGATCCTGACATTTGATATTTCCTTTACTGATCTGGTGCGATCAATCAAGAGAGGGAATAAACCCTCACCCGCAATGAACCCAGAGCCACGTTCTGTCGCGCATCAGAAAAAGATGAATATAGAGACAGAAACTTCAGAGAGAGTGGAATTACCTCCCACTTTCCAGCCACTCCGGCCATTGAAAACCACACCTGGTCAAGAAGCCACCGCAAAAAGTAAAAATATACGCCCGGCGATGAAGAAAGAACCAGCCGAAAAATCAGCGGCATCTTCAGCAGAACCAACCCTGGATATCCAACCAGAAGTAAAATTGCCTGCCAGCACGATCTGGAATTTACCTCCGATTGACAAAATCCTCGACGCAGTTTCACCCCATTTACAGGCAGCCAACCTGGATAATGACAGGGCTCGCCTGATCGAAGAGACATTACGTTCTTTCAGCGCGCCAGCCCATGTGGTGGAGATTCATCGCGGCCCTACTGTTACCCAGTTTGGGGTGGAGCCGGAGTTTGTGGAAAACCGGACAGGAAAAACACGTGTGCGCGTGGCTCGGATTGCTGCACTGGCAGACGACCTGGCACTGGCCTTGGCTGCACCTCGTATCCGTATCCAGGCTCCAGTACCCGGGCGGAATTATGTGGGTATTGAAGTGCCCAACACAAACTTTACCAGCGTTTCACTGCGCGAAGTGATTGAAAGTGATCCTTTCCGCAAGCAGCGACCTCCTTTACGATTTGCACTGGGTAAAGATGTGGCAGGGAAACCTATTGCTGGTGACCTTACATCATTACCCCATTTGTTGATCGCTGGTACCACAGGCAGCGGTAAATCTGTCTGTGTCAATTCATTATTGTGCTGTTTCTTGATCCATAATTCTCCCGAATCTCTCCGAATGATCCTGGTTGATCCTAAACGTGTGGAATTGACCGGTTATAATGGCATCCCTCACCTGCTGGCGCCGGTGGTTGTTGAACCCGAACGGGTAATCGGTGCATTACAATGGGTGTTGCGAGAGATGGACAGCCGGTATCATCGCTTCTCACAAAATGGCTCACGCAATATTCAAGAATATAACAATCGCCATCCTGATGAACGGTTACCCTATTTACTGGTGGTGATTGATGAACTGGCTGACCTGATGATGCTGGCGCCAGATGAAACGGAACGCTCTGTGGCGCGCCTGGCTCAGCTTGCGCGTGCTACGGGAATTCACCTGATCATTGCGACCCAGCGTCCTTCCGTGGATGTGGTTACCGGCATCATCAAGGCGAATTTCCCTTCACGTATTGCTTTTTCAGTGGCTTCCAATGTGGATAGTCGTGTTATTCTTGACCAACCGGGTGCAGAAAAATTGCTTGGCAAAGGTGATATGCTCTACCAGGCACCGGATGCACCTGCACCAGTGCGTGTGCAGGGTACTTATGTATCTGATGGCGAGATCCAGCGGTTGGTAGAATTCTGGCGGGAAGAGACCGAACGGGTAAAAGCCACACAACCCAATATATCTACTCCTGAAATGGGTGATGCACTACCAAAAGGATTACCGCTCACGCAAAAACCATTGTTTGAAGAGATGAAGCCAGAAGTGGATGGTGATCCATTATTACACGAAGCTATTGACCTGGTACGAAAAGAAGGCAGAGCATCCATTACCATGCTCCAACGACGGATGCGCGTAGGATACACCCGCGCAGCGCGGTTAATAGACACAATGGAGGAACAGGGGATCATTGGATCTTCGCAAACCAACAGCCAGGTGCGCGAGGTTTTGGATTTTGGCCCCACCATTCCACCAGCGGACGATGGAATGTAA
>JBDKSY010000482.1:0-3726 GCA_039680395.1 Anaerolineaceae bacterium
GTGACCTGGTAGTTTCTTGCGGAAAAGGGCATGAGCAATCCATGTGCTTTGAAGATATTGAATATGCCTGGGATGACCGCACTGCCATGCATGCAGCCCTGGCAGAATATCTGGGAATAACCGGACCTGAAATGCCCTGGCTGCCGACTTCCTCCAAGGGATAACAGCGTTCTCATAATATTAATATTGCTTATGATGCGTTTCACTTGCATGCAATGAATGATGATAAAATCATTCCTTCGGGTACATCAATGTCTATTACTGAATTTAGTCTTCCTCAACGTTTTAAAACAAACCGCACAGCACCACTTCGCTGGATTTTATCCCATGCAAAACGGAACTGGTATATTCTCCTTGCAGCCATTATTGGGGCATTTCTCAATGCTGCATTGATGTCTGTTTCTCCCGTGCTGATCGGACGTGCTTACAATCTCATCACTGCTCCCAATGCAAAAGAAAACATTGGCGCATTAGGTACTTTAGCTCTGATCCTGGGGATTTCCCAAGTGATCCGTGGTGGGACGCAGCTTTTGCGCAATTTGAGTTTCGAATTGATTGCCCAACGTACAGAACGAAATGTGCGCGATGAATTGTATATCACCCTGCTGGGCAAAAGCATGACTTTTCACAGCCTGCAACCGGTAGGGGATACCATGGCGCGTGCAACAAATGATGTGCGCCAGGTAAATTTCTTTTTCAGCCCCGGTTTGAATATGGTGATCGGGTCGCTGAACTTCTTGATCATGCCTATCTTTGTTGCTCCTTCGTACCATCCTTCGCTGATCATCACCCCTATAGTATTTATTATCATTTATTTTCTAGCACTTTGGGAATACATGGGAAAATTAAAACCCATCACTAACCGGGTACGCGAATCTTTTGGAAAATTAAATACCCGCCTGGCTGAAGCTCTGGATGGTATTGAAACAGTCAAAGGAGCCTCACAGGAGAAATCGGAAGTAGCTCTTTTCATCAATAATGCAACCGGGTATAAAAATGCGGTGGTGGATCAGGGGAAGACCGAAGCTCGTTTTCTGCCACTTTTGCTCCTTTCAACAGCTCTGGCTGCCGGTTTACTGCACGCTCTGATATTGTATAAAAATGGCGTCATTGATATGGGGCAGGTGATTGGGTATTACGGCATTCTGTTGATGCTGGATTTTCCGACCTTCACTTCATTATGGGCATATTCGCAAATTGCCACTGGCCTGGCTGGTGCCCGTCGTCTGCTTGAACTTATGAACCGAGAAAATAATCTGGATCAAAATCTTACCGGTTTCAATGAGCCAATGAAAGGTGAAGTCGAATTCAAGGGAGTATCCTTTGGATATGAAGACGGTGATCCAATTTTAGAAAACATTAATTTCAAGGTGAAACCCGGGCAAACTGTCGCGATAGTTGGGCAAACCGGTTCGAGCAAGACCAGCCTGGTGAAGTTGATCAATCGAACTTATGACACTCTCAAGGGAGAAGTATTGGTCGATGGAGTAAATGTTCGCAATTGGAATCTGGAAACCTTGCGAAGAAATATTTCGATCATTGAACAAGATATTTTTCTTTTTTCTCGCAGCATTGGAGAAAATATTGCATTTGGAAAACCCGGGGCTACGCGGGATGAGATCGAAGCTGCTGCAAAAGCTGCACAGGCGGATGAGTTCATCCAGACCTTCAAGGATGGGTATGATACCGTCATTGGAGAACGCGGAATAACCCTGTCGGGTGGGCAAAGGCAACGGCTGGCGCTTGCACGCGCTTTTTTGACCGATCCACGCATTCTGGTTTTGGATGATTCAACCAGTGCCATTGACAGCGCAACAGAAGACCGCATCCAACGTGCGATCTATACCGCAGCAAAGGGGCGGACTACATTTATTATCACGCACAGGTTATCTCAGATACGTTGGGCAGATTTGATCCTGGTAATGCGTAAAGGCCAGTTGGTAGCAATGGGTTCTCACGAAGAGTTGATGAAAACCTCCGAAGCATACCGGCGGATATTTAGTTAACGATTAAGAGCAGGCAGCTTATGGGATTCTTTGAGGGATTGGATGCTGAAAAGTATGATCGCAAGTATCAAGATCGCGATCTGGTTAAAAGAATTTTGCATTATTTTAAACCTGAGCGCGGGAAGATCATTCTTGTTTCAGTCATGACGATTTTAATTTCGCTGGCAAGTGCCAGTTCAGTGATGATCATTTCGAAAGCAGTTGATTGGCTCAAGGATGATCCCAAAATGAGCGGGATAATTCTCATATCTTCGCTGGCATTTGGAATTGGTTTCTTCATCTGGATCGCCAATTGGATTGCAAGGCGTACCATGGTACAGGCTACCGCGAATGTTGTGATGCAGCTTGCCAGTGATGGATTTCAAGCAGCAGAAAATCATGATCTGTCATTCTATGATGAATATTCTTCAGGAAGAATTGTCTCTCGTATCACTACTGATACCCAGGATTTTGGACAATTGATCACTGTCATCACCGATGTGGCATCGCAGCTTCTGGAGGTTGTGGTTCTAGGGATTGTGCTGGTGGGCATCGAGTGGCGGCTTTCTTTGATGGTTTTTGTGATCATGCCGGTCGTATTTATTATTGGCATTTTATTCCGTCAGTTGGCACGCAAGGCAACCCAGCAGGGAATGCGGGCGATGGCAAACGTCAATTCGACCATCAAGGAAACCATCAGCGGTATTTCTGTGGCAAAGAACTTTCGACAGGAAAAAAGCATCTATGATGCTTTCAATGAAGCCAACACTCGTTCTTATCAGGTCAACTGGCGACGCGGGTTTGTATTGGGTCTCATCTTTCCTCTTCTCAACGCACTTGCCGGGGTAGCCACTGCTGTGATGGTATATGTGGGTGGTCTTTCTGTTACCTCAGCCATTGTCACTGCGGGGTCATGGTATCTTTTTCTTCTGAGCCTGGACCGGTTCCTTTTCCCAGTCATGAACATTTCTGCCTTCTGGTCATCCATTCAAAATGGCCTATCCGCATCAGAAAGAGTTTTTGCCTTGATTGATGCTGAACCAGCAGTGGTTCAGATGGATACCCATCCGGTATCGAGCCTGAAGGGACAAATTGATTTCCAGAATGTCAGTTTTTATTACAAAAAAGACGAAGGCGTGCTGGAGAATTTAACTTTGCACATCAAGCCGCGTGAAAATCTGGCTTTGGTGGGGCATACCGGTGCAGGAAAATCTTCGGTAGCCAAGTTGATTGCTCGGTTTTATGAGTTTCAGTCAGGAAGTATTTTGATTGATGGGAAAGATATCCGAACTTTTGATCTGGCAGAATATCGGAAACATCTGGGGATAGTCTCGCAGGTGCCCTTCCTGTTTTCCGGTACCGTGCTGGCGAATATCCGGTATACCCGACAGGACGCCACGGAATCGGAGATCATCAATCTGGCAAAACAAATTGGTGATGGGGAATGGCTGGAGACGCTTCCGGATGGGCTGCAAACCGAGGTTGGCGAACGCGGAGCTCGTTTGAGCATGGGGCAGAGGCAACTGGTCTCGTTGATGAGAGTGTTGGTGCAGCGTCCAGAGATATTTATTCTGGATGAAGCTACTGCCAGCATTGATCCATTTACCGAATGGCAGATCCAGCAGGCGTTGAATTTGATCCTGGAGCGCTCGACAAGCATCCTGATTGCGCATAGGTTATCTACTGTAAAAAGCGCAGATCGCATCATTGTGATGGAAAACGGGAAAGTGATCGAAGAGGG
>JBDKSY010000483.1:0-4809 GCA_039680395.1 Anaerolineaceae bacterium
CGCAAGTAGAACAATTCCCGGCAATCCTCTTCTTAATTTACCATCTTTACTACGTGTACCTTCTGGAGCAACAATCAGAATATTTCCTTTTTCGATTGCCTTCAATGAGAGTAAAATTGCCTCTCGATCAAAAGCACCGCGCTTTATGGGGATGCCATTCCAGGAATTAAAAAGAAAGGCTAGTGCTGGATTATTCCAGGTTTCTTCTTTGGCTAATACAGATACATTTCTGCCTTCCAACCGAGAAGCAACAACTGGCACTTCGAGAAAATTAATGTGATTAACAAACACAATCAATGGCCCATGATAGGGTATTTTTATCAGTTCTCGAGCATCAACATCACAAATAGCATCTGTTATGCTGCGCATAGAGAAGTTTATAAAACGTGCAGTAAGACTAAGGCTACTTTGATTTTGCATATACCAGGTCAATTGACTGAGGAATTATTTCAATAGACAACTGATCACCTTTTGTGCAAATGGTTTCGCCATCTGCATGGGCTGGAATTGATCCCTGTAATGCGGTTACTTTTAATTTCTTGCTGCGTGCGAAAGTAACAGCGGGATGAGAACCCTGTGTTCCATGCGTGAATTGCATGATCAGTCCAAGAGCTTGCATACGATTTACTTTTTTTACAAGACAAAGATCAAAATGACCATCTTCTGATTGGCTGTCTGGTGTCATAAAGAAACCACCACCGAGACGAATGCCGTTCATTATGGATACCATTAGAAATCTATTCGTTATGGTGCTGCTATCCAATTCAACCTGTAATTCTGGTGAATCAAAATGAAAAATCATTGTTTTTAGTGCCCCTGCGATATATGAGGAAAAGCCTTTGAGTTGTTTCATTTTTACAGCTTCAAATCCAACAACCGCATCAAAACCAATACCAATACCATTTCCAAAATAGCGCCCTTCAGGGTATAAGCCACCCGTGACTTTGCCGATGTCTATCTTTCTGGTTTCACCCTTGATCAAAGCATTGCAACCCGCTTCATATGTTGAAGGGATACCCATACTATAAGCAAAATCATTGCCCCTACCAACTGAAAGTACTCCCATGGCAGATTTGTGTTGTATGCCAGCTTCCCGTGCCATCATAAATCCGTTAATGACCTCATTGGTAGTACCATCTCCACCTGCGGCTACAATGTAATCAAAATTTTGAGCAATTGCTTCCCGGGTTAATTCTGCAGCATGCCAGGGTGATTCAGTATGCACCAGGTCAAAATCAACTTGATGATTATGAAGATAGGAAGCGATCAACGGTGATAATCTTGCGCCAGTTCCTCTTCCCGAAATTGGGTTGAGTATGATTTTATAGGAAGGCATAGTAGAATTACCCTTTTCTTGATGAAATTTGAATTAAATTATTCTAACTATAACTACTTCAGGGGTCAAGCAAAGGCGACCATTAATATCTATAAATTATAAGATTGCTTTTTCAAGGAAATAAAGAAAAGACTCTTTCGTATCAGCTTTCAAAATTTCAGCGCGTTGCTCATGAGAACATGAAAAGTGTGAAAGGTAACCTGCTGCATGCTTCCTGAATAACAGCACACCTCTTTTATCTGTATAACACTCACACATCAGGTTAAGATGCTCTTTTATTACTTCCAATTTTTCCCGGATGGGAACAGCATTTACATCTCGTCTGGAAAATAACCAGGGATTCCCAATTGCAGCCCTGCCGATCATTACTGCGTCGCATCCAGTTGTAGATTTCATTCGATCAATGTCTGATGGGGTTCTGATATCACCGTTTCCGATTACAGGTACAGTAACGGAAGCTTTGATTTGTTTTATCGCATCCCAATCTGCTGTTTCGCCAAAATGCTGATTGCGAGTACGGGCATGAACCGTTATTAAACTGGAACCTGCATCTTGAAGGGTTTGCGCAATTTCTATTGGGTTTTTTGTAAATTCATCCCAACCCAGTCGAATTTTTGTTGTGACTGGAATGGGAATTGTGCTGCAGAGCGTTTGAATAAGAGTAACAACTTTTTGCATATCGCGCAGCATTCCAGCACCAGCACCTCGAGCACTTATAGCTTTGACAGAGCAACCTAAATTGATATCAAGGATGTCTGGCTGGCGTTGCATAAGGATTTTCGCAGCTGCGACCATCATCTCATTATCATTTCCATAGAGCTGCATGACAAATGGTCTTTCAGATTCATCAAATTGCAACCGGTCTTGCAAGCGATGAGGATGTCCAAATAGGACTTCTTGCGCATTCACAAAAGCTGACCAACTTAAAGCATTCCCTAATTGACGAGTGATCCGCCGGTAAGGCAGGTCAGAAATTGAAACCATAGGCGCTAAAATTACATCGCCATGGATCGGAATATTCTTTATTAAAAAATTGTTATCCATAAATAATTCTCAACCGCGATTATAATGGGTTCGATTCATCTTTTATATTGTAATGGAGATTTCATGAGTAGATTGATAGATACTGAATCTGAAGGAAAACAACGAAACCAATTAACAAAATCAATACTCATTTGCATTAGAGAGTTCATGAAACAATCCAGTGCTGATCAAAAAAGTAAAGATTTAACTGCATTTATCATTCTAGCTTTACGCGATATCCATTCGGGCATTGATCCTACGGTGGAAGCCTGGGAAAAGCGAGGTTATTGGGTTAAAGCCGATCGTTTCCGAATGGAATGGAGATGGACAGAAAGTTACGCAAAAGAATTAGAGGTTGCGTTAATGAAGGATGATTGGGGCACTGTTGCACAAACCGCAATTCGCATTGCTGAAAAGTTTCCCAATGTGAAGGTTCCAACGCGAAGAATGTCTGGCGATTTTTGGGATAGGGCTTATTGTAGATTGACCAAACCTGCCTGATCAAATTTGATCAATAATGAATTGTGCCACCTGAAAAACCTCATTTTCAGGTGGATTTTCATCTTTCTTTCCAAGATAATCTGGCACATACTTCACCCATTCACCAGAGACGAATTCATCCTGGTCAAGTTTTCGGAAAGCAACATGATCCTGAATATATTTCTCCAGGTATTGGCATTCTGGAAAATCTGGGCGGGGCAGATAGAAAAAGGGTAATCCAGCAAGAACCAGCTCTGCAACTGTGCTATAACCTGGTTTTCCAATAACCAGATCACTTGCTGCAAGCAGGTCTTGTGTATGGAATCCAGAATGGTGCGGTAATTGTAAAATATGTTCACCAGTGAGAGGATTTTTGGTATTTGTGATACAGACAATATGGAAATCCCCTGAAGTCAACTCATCAGGGATATCGAAATCAGTCTGAATACCTCCCAATGAAATATATACATATGGCTTTCCATTTCGAATTCCAAGTGCTTTACGCGTTGATGAAATACCTGCAATTTGAGTTCGAGCAATGGGACCGAAATTTACAAACCTTTTACCGTTCGTTGGGCAACCAGGTATCAAGTGTATGTTGTAATTCGCTTGCAGGTAACAGGTTTCGATCATCTTTGCGATATTCAGATATTCTTGCTGTTCAATACCCAATTGCTGGTAAATCCAATCCCAGGTAAAATTTTCGACAAGAAAAGAAGGAATACTTGCTTTTTTGGCTGCAAGAATTCCTAGAGGGCTGATATCACATATACAAGCAACACATTTCGTTTTATCCAGAATATTTGCTGCTCTCTGCACTCTTTCTTCGGACAATGGGTAAAAAGCATTCAACGCTTCAATAGACGCGTTATGATCAATAAGAAGTGGAGATCTTTGTATCAGACCGACATCTGTTTCTTGTGCATGAAGGTGCCATCTACAGGTGAGGGAGTCAGCAAGAAACCAATCAGGTACAGTGGTGATCACTTCAAATATGTATTGGTTATCCACCTGATGAATCGCATTCATAAGTGCGCAAGCTCTGGCAGCATGGCCAAACCCATGTGATGTGATGAAAAAAGCGATATTTTTCATAGGGCTGATGTGTCGGTGTTGTCATCAAGGTCTAATGGTATTGCATATGGCAACAAGGCAAGTAAATCCTGTGCATCAAGGATCAGAGCTTTATTCATTTCACCAGAACCAATGGATATTTCTTTTTTCATCAATATGGATCTGTCATAATAAACCGGCAGGTCAGGTGGTAAGCCTAATGGCGAAACGGTTCCAGGTTTATAGCCTGTCATAAGAATCACTTCATCCCGGGTAGCTGTGGTAATACGTCGCAGGTGCAGTTCTGCCCGTAGATTTGACCATGAAATCTGCTTATCACCCGGAGCCAAAACAACAATGAACTCATTTTGTTCTTTACGAAAAAGAATAGTCCGTATGATCTGGTCTGGTTGCTGATCACGAGATAATGCTGCTTCCTTAACCGATTTGGGTTTTGCTAGGTGAATAAAAACACGAAAAGGTCTATTTGACAGTTCCAGTATTTGTTGGGGGCTATGATAACGCATGCAGTAATTGTATTACTGCTCTGCATCTACAGTGGGGAATTTGTTATCTTTCCAGCTTTGAAATCCCCCAAGAAGAGGATTTACCTGTTTGAAGCCATTTTCAAGAAGAATTTCTGCCGCACGGGCACTTGATTCTTCATTTGGTCAGGTGCAATATGGGATGATCCACTGGTTTTTATCCAATTCGACCAATTTCTCTTCAAGGAAAGCCAGGGGAATATTAACTGCATCAGGAATATGACTGTATGTATAGCTGGCAGAGGACCTTACATCCAGGAAAACTACTGATCCTTCATCAAAAGCACGTTTTGCATCTGTTACAGTTACACGATTAATGATCAGCGGTAAAACAGGTTTCGATGCTTTAGTAGGAGATATCTTATGTGGATC
>JBDKSY010000484.1:0-3272 GCA_039680395.1 Anaerolineaceae bacterium
TGGCGCGGGTGCAATCGGGAATTGAACATGATATCCTGCGCGATGGCATTTCCCAGCCCGGGGATGATCTGATCCTGGGTGAGCAGACTTTTTACACTGCGTTTTTCTCCCTTGAGAAGCTCATCAAGCAACCCATTGAAATAGGAAAGGGTGAAGTTTGAACTATCTGGAGTGACGCGCATATCCTTGATGTATTGCCTTTCCATCTCCCTGCCTGTTTCATAAAGCTCCATTGCTCCCCACATCTGGGTGGTGGCAGTGAACAGGCTGTCATCGGTGAAGCGTAACGCCAGATGATATTTGGCCGGCAAATTCCTTCCGGCAGGGTGAAGCAGGATTTTCCCACCGCATTCGCCTAACACCAGCACATACCCCGGTTCAACACAGATGCATAACCAGCGTCCACGAGGAATCGCTTTTTCGATGGTTTTCCCTTGCGTAAGACGGCTGAACTCTTCCTGTGTACGGTTATACCAGACGAATTTGTGGGGACTGTTTCCCAACATCCCTTCTGTTATGCATTTTCCAGTCATGTTCGCATTGATCTGCGCTGCCAGGGTGGATACTTCGGGAAGTTCAAACATGCAAAGCTCCTTTTCAACACATGCCTAACGGTTACTGCACTTCGAATTCCAGGGTGCGGTCCAGTTTATCATTCAGGTAGATATCTACTTTATAACTACCTGCAGGCCAGGTGGCGTCGTTAGAAAGGTCAAAGGTTATCACATCATTGCCATCTGAAGTGGTGCTGGTCTCTTCGATCACAAAATCAGGATCCACATCCGGTACATCTACAGCGATCCAGATCGCTTTCAAAGTGGTGTCATCCGGCGCATTCTTCAATTCTACAATGGCATGAAAGGTGTCGGTGGGTGAAAAGACGGTTGTTTCCCCAGACCCATCGCTATTGGCGGTAAGGTAAGCATTGGAGATTTTTGCAGTGCTGATGGAACCTCCACAGGCTAAAGAGACCAAAACAAGCACCGCAATAACAATCAATATTTGAATTCTGGTTTTGTTCATACTCTCCTCCGGTGAGAATATCATAACGAAATTGAGTGCATATTACAAGCGAGCAGTTTGAACCTGTCATATTAACAATTTCTTCTGCAGGGGTTAATCATCTGGGGTAACACGAATGGCTTGTTGGATCTCGTTAGTCTCCCCGAAGCTAAACCCGAAAAAATAGATCATTATGAAAAGCACCAGGAACACGAAAAGAAACCCCTTTCTATTTTTGATTTTAAAAATGAAGAGGGTACCACTGGCAGGTGGGGTAATCTCTCTTTACTTGCTTTGCCCCTTTGGAATGCATCATTTTGGACGGGGCGACCGGGAATACGATAGCACCAACTTGAACAACACAATGACTGTTACGACACAGATAAGATTATTTATTTTGTGATTTCGTGGTTATCTATCAGTCATTCTCTAAGGGTGTGCATCAATCACCCCTGCACCAAGACGCAGTGCGGGTGAAAAATTTGCTTTGTGCATTCCTTATCGCAGCCATTTTATGTTATCCTGTATTCACAGGTACAATATTGGAAATTGCCATGTATTACCTTTTATAGGAGTACCGTATGAGTGAGTGGAAGCGTACCACCAGAAAATTGGATGTTATTGATATTCAGATTGACCGGCAGCGAACTTTTTATAAGCATATCAATACCAACAACCTGGGCAATCCCCTCGGAAAAACCCTGATGAGCGTCGAAACCGTTTCCGAAAGGAAGGGTGGATCGGGCATGGGGGATTCTGTGGTCACCTGTAACGCGGTCATCACACCTGTCTGGATCATGTGGGTTACCCGAGGTGATAAATCAGACCTGGCTGCCTTTTCTGCAAAACTGGAAAATGTGCAGATCACTGATTACGCAGAAAGTCCGAAAGCCGCATTGAACCCTGACTCGGGACTGGTAATTACCGGCATGTTCACTGGAAAAGAATGTGAGCAAAGCAATGCATTCATTGGGCTGGGTGAAGAGCCGGAAGCGAAAGCATTCAAGGATACGGTTTTTCAGGCTATCCACAATCTAAAAAAATAGCCTTGTACCTTTTCATCTGCGTTACGAATTGGCATGAGATGGGTTATAGAATGCATATACCGTCATGCCCGGTTTATTGTTTAAATTTTGCGATCCAATTATTAAACCGATATGAATCCAAAAGTCGCGATTGTCACTGATAGCACTGCACACATTCCTGAGGTACTGCTCAGGGACCTGCCAGTTTTTACTATTCCTCTTCACCTGATCTGGGGAGGAATATCTTACCGGGATGATGTGGATATTACACCTGCTGAGTTCTATTCACGGCTCAAGGTGGATCGAGAGACCCCAAAAACATCTCATGTAACGCCTTTCGAATTTCATAAGTTTTATGAAGACATACTTGATCAAGGGTATGATATTCTGAGCATCCATATCACCAGTAAATATACGAAAGTATATGATTCAGCCGTACAGGCGTCTCAAATGTTCCCCGATGCCAAAATTCAGGTGCTGGATTCCGGATCAGGAGCCATGGCAATGGGATTTCAGGTTCTTGAAGCTGCCAAAGTTGCCAAACGGGGTGAGAGCATTGAAGCGTGCCGGAAAGCAGCGGAAAAAGCTCAAGCAAATACACGCGTATTCTTCATCCCTGCCACTCTCGAATTTCTGCGGCGGGGAGGGCGTATCAGTCACATGACTGCTCTTATAGGCTCGATATTACAATTCAAACCAATTTTAACGATACAAAATGGTTCTCTGGTAGTATGCAGCAAAGTACGGACCATGCACCATGCGATTGATCACCTGGTCGAGATCGTTAATGATCAAATCCAGGCTGGAAAAAGCATTCGCTTTGCCTTTCTCCATTCCAACTTCCCAGAACGTGCCCAGGAATTGTTGGAGAAGACCGTAGCAAAATTTGTTCCTGACAGGATCAAAGATATTATTGTGACAGATATCAGCCCTACCCTGGGAACTCACATCGGTCCTGATGCAGTTGGGCTGGCGTATATGATGGATGAAGCATCCTCTGCCGGTGGTTAATCAGGGAGAGAATTGATTGGTTGGAGCGATCGTAAGGGGATGGCAGAAAAGATGCTCGACAGGAACAGCAGGATCGCACTGATGGTATACACCCAATGGATACCGAGCAATGGGATCAATATGAACGCCAGGGCTGGACCAAGACTGCTGCCAATGTCACCCATCATAGCAAATTGCCCAATGGTGGAACCAGTACGTGAGCGTTGGGCATAATCTCCAATGGTTGACATCAGC
>JBDKSY010000485.1:0-8683 GCA_039680395.1 Anaerolineaceae bacterium
TACCAGATGATCTCACCTCGCATAAAAAAACCGATATCCATCATCATTTTTGAGATGTGATCAGAAAGAGGGATATAAGGTTTCCGCCCAAGGTTTGCAATATTTATGCACGCCCTGCCGCCATTTACCAACACACGGTAGGTTTCGGAGAATACTTCATTAAGCAGATCAAGATATTCCTGCAATGAAAGGTCTGTATCATATTCTTTAGCAACATTATATGGGGGTGACGTTACTACCAGATGGACGCAATGATCGGGAAGCTGATGCATATCTTCAGCCTTCCCCAAAATTATGGAATTTTCCAATTCCGTTGGAAAAGGATTTTCCACCTGTTCGGGATGATCCTGTCCCTTTTTCTCATTCATTCCCTGATAAAGTCGTGCGCTGTAATATGAAGATGAATCATGATTGATGCGGGATGAAATCCCAAATTTACTGGTTGCAGAGCCGCGTTTTTTCTTCTCGGAGTTGTCTTTTCCGTTCGTCTTCATGCACTAATTGTGTACTTTCCTGAAGTATTTGTTGGCACAGAGGGTTTAGCATCTGATGCTGGAACTGAATATCCCATCCATTATACTTTCAGATGCTAAACCCCCACCAAATCAGCTTAATACCGCAGCACTGCCCCTATATTACCGGCTTTTTCCAGAACTTCATTCTCTCGTGTAACCATCACACTTCCCCCCTGCCGCCAAACGATTCCTACTGCAGTATCAACAATATCTGCAATTTTGTCCATCTTCGTACCACATACCTTGCATGTATTCCTCTGCGATGAAGTGATCCATCCACATGACGGGCAGGTATGCCCTTCAGAATGCAACTTCTCGTTCAAGATCAAAGTTTGCACTTTGCCTTGATGCACATCCTGTAAAACTTTTTCCAGCCCAATGCTGGCATTCGCGCCTTTGGCAGCCAGGGTGATCAGGTCATCCACTTTTTTCCGATCATGGATGAGCTGTTTCTCTCGACCGATCTGCATTGCCTTTGCCAGAACTTCAGAATTGCTGGTGGTCATGCTCATGGCAAAGGTACCCACTACCAGCGCCTGCCAGAACTTTGGCAGTGCATTTTGGAACTGGGTGACAGTTTCATCCGTTCCGCCAATGACAACCCGCCTTACATTGTTCTGTTCAAAAAAGTGAACAGCAAATTCAGCAATATCCTTGATATTCCGATCTACCAGTTCTTCAGCGTGTCGTGTGCGCCCTGCCACTCCCCCCATTCTGCCTGGAAACGTTGAAGCCCCACCTCGTTTGACATGCTTGACCTCTTCTCCCATTACCCCTTCATGTTCTCGAAGCTCTCCCAAATGGAAGTAGAACAATCGGGCACCTTGTTTATCTACCAGCACAACACCATACCCACCATAATTATCCAGCAAATCCACCAGGGGTTTCACTACAGGACGATTGCCAACCGCAGTCAGATCATTCACTGGTATGGCAAGCGAGAAAGTCTTGAACATGTTTTGTGGAACACACGAAAAGACAGCCACACCGCGCCCAACCCAATTGAATTCATCATTAAAATAATGCGCAATCGCCTGCACATCTGCTGGCAGGTCAATCCTCTTCAGCATATTGCGCAGGCGTAATTTATAATAATCCGCATTTCCGGCAGTGGGGTCCGTGTTTAAGTAAACACTTAATACCGGTTCCACAGTTGTTACAGCCAATAAATCGCTTAAATCTTTATCAGCAAACACAGATGCCTCCTTTTATAGAAACACGGTTACCGCTTTTAACAGTATTAAATTTATTGTTGCTGAAATTTTTCAGCAGACATCTGACCTGATCAGGGTCGTTTTTCTAGTGTAACTGTCACCTCCATTTGTTTGTTATCACGGATTATCGTTAATTTCATTGTATCACCTACAGATTTATTATTCATCATGTAACTGAGCAATTGAGAGAAATTATAGATAGGGATTTCGTCTGCTGCAATGATCAGATCACCGCCAGCCAATAATCCGGTAATTGAAGTCTCTGTCGTACCTCCACGAATGCCTGCTTTAGCAGCTGGGCCACCCTCCACTGCTTGTAATACATACGCACCATTTGGATAAGTGATCCCTAATGCTTCCATCTGGGTGAGGTTTAATTCATCTACAGGCGTAATTCCCAGATATGGATAGTCATACGATCCTTTTGAGATCAGGTCTGGCAGTATGCGCTTGATCAGGTTGATGGAAGTTGCATACCCAATACCTGTGCTTACCGCACTGCCGCTTATAGTAACCCCTGCTGTTTCGATAGCTCGATTGATACCAATCACTTCACCATCCATATTCAGAAGAGGTCCACCCGAATTGCCAGGATTGATCAATGTATCAGTCTGGATCATGTCACCTGCAGAATATTTTCCGCCCGTGCTCCCTGGCACATCCCGTATCGAAGATAGCACTCTGCCCTTGGCTGAGACAATGCCCAGCGTCATTGTCCCGTTTAATCCAAATGGATTACCAATGGCGATCACCGTTTGGCCTACCTGCAAGGCATCGGAATCACCCATTGTAAGAGGAAACAGATTTGACGGGTCGGTATCTACTTTGATGATTGCAACATCTGTGTCGCCATCAGTAGCAATCACATTGCCATATATTTTGATCCCCGATGGAAAATCCACTTCAACGGATTGTGCACCTTCAACGACGTGGTAATTGGTCAGGATGTGACCTTCCTTATCATACACAAAGCCTGACCCTAACGCACCCCCTTCAGAAGTCATGGTTTGAATACAAACTACGCCAGGATTCACTCGTGCATATAACTCAGTCAGAGCTGCATCCAGATCACTTAAATTACCGGTGACTACCGGTGTCAGGTTACGCGTGGGGGTGGGAATGATCGGTGAAGCTGTTGCTGTGGCATCAGAACCTATGGTTGAAAGTAATCCTTCGGTACTACTTAACGTGCATGCCATAGCAGTAAAAACAATTACCACACAAATCATCAACACCTTTGCTTTTTGCATTCATACCTCCAGCGGGGATAAATTATCTACTACCCCGCAATTGTTCAAACAATTTTCGCTGTGTATCCGTTAATTTTCGTGGAAGGTTTACTTTGATCCGCACATACAAATCACCAAATTGCCCTTTAGAACGTAGTTCAGGCATTCCTAGTTTTGCAAGTCGAATGTTTTGTCCTGGTTGAGTGCCTGCCGGAATGGTCAAAACTACTTTTCCAGTCATGGTAGGCACATTCACCTCACCACCTAAAACAGCGGTAAACAGATCAATTTCTATATCGGTGTAAAGGTCGTTCCCTTTTCGTTCAAATCGGCTATCCGGTTCCACCTGGATCACCAGATAGATATCCGATGCCCTGCCATTTGATCCTTTTGGACCAATCCCTGCCATACGAACTTTCGATCCAGTTTTCACTCCAGCCGGAATAGAAACTTCCAGTTTCCGGTCATCCATTTGTAACATACGCTGTGCGCCATGATATGCCTCAAATAGACTGATGCTAACCGGTTGTTCATATACTTGAGGTGGAGCGGCACGGCGGGTTGTGGTTCGGCCAGTTGTATAGGGGGAACCTCCCATTCCACCAAAAATAGACTGGAAGAAATCAGAGAAACCTGCGCCAAACAGGTCTTCAAAATTCCCGACCTCCACACGAGTCCTTCCACCGGTTTGACCACCTGCAGATCGGGTGACCCATTCATCCCAGTTAAAACTCCCAGGCTGCCCTCCTTGTTGCTGCCAGTTTTGATAAGAATCACCTAACTGGTCATACCGGGCGCGTTTCGTCTTGTCGCTTAGGACTTCGTATGCCTCAGTAATATCTTTGAATTTTTCCTCAGCCTGTTTGTTTCCAGGATTGCGGTCTGGATGGTATTTCATTGCCAGTTTTCGATAGGCGCGTTTAATTTCATCGCTGTTGGCGTTTCTTTCCACCCCTAATAGTTTGTAGTAATCTCGATATTCCATGAATTCATTTTAGCTTTGCCATGTCCAAAGTCAAGAGTGTGGAGCAATAATTAACAGAATTCTTACTATATTCAAAGCACTTTCACAGCAAAGTTTTTAAAACACAGTGCCTCCACTGGTAGCCATAATACCGGTGGAGGCACTCGCCAAAGGAGGAGACACGATGTCAGATGAGCGGTCCGATTATTTCGTCTCCGGTTGAATAATACCTGAATCTCACCGAAAGCGATAAGAACAACGTCACCAACCAGGGGGTGACTTTACGCTAAATTGACCTGACAATTCGTCACAAATAACATGAAAAGTATGATTTCCACCTCATTCATTATTGAAGGTGACTATTCGGTGCAAAAGATGAATTGTGAGCGTACTTTTCCGGTATTCTCATCCAGAACATAGATTTTATCTTCCAACAAATCATAATCTGTACCAAAAGTAGCATTAAAAATCACTCTGAAAGTATTTACGGGTGTCATTGTGTTATAGAGAGCTTCTTCATGCCCCGGCAAATAAATAGCATGGAGAATTTTATTTCGCGTTATACCCGATGGCATTCCGTGATCTGCCTGCACAATGATGATAGGAGGAATTTCTGATTTCTGAAGGATAGTTTCGATTATTTCCAGCATCCTGGCATTTGTATATTCAATCGCAGGAATGTAATTAAAATTATCTTCATTGATAGGCCAGAGGAAGCTGCCATCTGCTCGAAACACATAAGGCTGGTGCGTGGCGTAGATATGTGCATAAACAAATTTTTGCCCTGGCAGATCAGGTACCTCCTCCAGTTTATCAAAGGTGTAAATATGTTGCCGGTACCATTTATAAGAGCGCGAAGAGAATTGAAGAACTTCTGGATCAAACACGATCTTCAAAGAATCAGGGAGTTTATTCCATAATAAATTATTCTTATTTTGTTGAAAATATTCTTCTGGCAGGCGCAGCAGGGTAGTTTTCAAGTATAGATTCTCAAACCCTAGAGAAGCGATCGTGGTGGATTGGGAATCATCATCAAAAACTTCGTAATAGTGATCTGCATCATTAACATCTGTTGCAGGGGCAAATCCTCTGAACGCATACATCTCATACCCTAATTCCTTCAACTCTTCTCTTACCCGGCTTTGATGTATCAATTTCTGTAATTGAGATAAGTTTTCAGTTCTAACATTTTCTTCAATAGGAATATTAAATTCATCCAGGCATTGCATATTTAATGAACTTGAAATTGAAGTTGCCGTTCGAAAATAATTGGAATATGCGCACTTCGGGATGTAAAAACCCATGCTTATTAATTCATTCGTAAAGGATGCATTATCATATTTATACTTCGCTGCCAGTACATCATTGCTGGTGTAACTATCGAGGACAAAATAATAAATATCTGGATATCTGGGAGTTACAATATCAGCTGAAACCTTTTTCACCGAATCAATCTTCTGTGTAGCAACGATCTGATATTGAACAATTCGGAATAAAGAGAAAAGGACAAATCCACTCAACGCAATATTCAGTAGCAGGGAAAAACTTGCCATATCAGGTCGAAATTTCAGGATAAACAGGATACCGATAACCGCAAGCAGCAGGAAAAAGACTGCTGGCTTCAGGTAACCCATTTCCATTCCCAGGATGACTTTTCCCTTGATGAGGTCGTAACCATGTCCATAGATAAAAAAGAGGAAAAGCAGCCACCCAGCTACCAATCCAGCTTTATGAATTTTTCGGATCATCAGAAGACAAAGAGCATAGATCACGATCGCAAAGACTACAGAAATGATCATGGGGCGAACTATCACCGAAATTGGTATTTGCCCAAGGTTATTTGAAAAGAGAAATAGAACTGAATAAATTGCAAGGAATACAGGAAAATAGGGAAGCGAAACTATCTTTTTTAAAACACCTGAATTGTTCACTGCAAACCCCCACTGCTATGATATTTATTTGGCTTGTAACGCTTTCATGAATACCGAAACCATGTTCACCAATTCATTGGGATAATGATAGGCACAAACTTGCTGTAGAGGGCTGGGATTACCCAGGATCATCTTGGAAATCTTGCGATCAGCCCGATAACAACATAGAACAGGCTTTTGGTAAAGGTTAGCCAGTGCAATTTCATACCCCACTCCATGAGATGGCGTGCTCACTTCGGCTATCAGTGCATCACATTCCTGCACCCATTGAACATCCCTCGCATAAATAACTTCTGCAGAAGCAATCTGTTCCAGATCAAGAACATTGGGGCTGGAAAGATGTGCTGTAGGAACAATATGTCCCTCTTCAATCAAATAATCAACAATAGCGGAATAGGCTTCCTGGTCTTGACGGCCGCCGGTGATGGAACAGGAAAAGTAGATGTTCATGGCAGAAATTATACCAATGAAGCGGGTTTATGTCGAAATATAAACGAATATAAAGCCGTTACTTCAGGTAATAAATGCTCTTGACACGAATAGCATATTGTCAGACAATTATTTGGAGTATAATCACTCAAAAGTTCCTATGGCAAGACGCCGCTCGATTGATGATCTTTCAGTAGCAGAACTACGCCGCCTTCTTGTTGAAAAGCAGCGCAAAGAACGTGAAGAGCGCTTGAACCACTTTCGGCAAACAGGCAGAGTAGTGAAGATTACCTCTGCATCTGCACCAGTTGAAAATCCACCTCCTGAAGAAGATATTTTCATAGATGATGCTGGTACCGAAAAGCCCAAAAAAGTGCGCGGGAAATTCGACCGGTTTCTTCTTGCTGTTGAAATTTTAACGGTAGTAGGACTGGCTTTTATTTTGCTTAATGGCGCCAATGTTTTACGAAACTTGAATCGTGAAATTGCTTCCTCTGTTGCACAGCCTTCTCAGGCTCCGACAGCATTGATATCAGCCGTAATTTTGCCATCTGGTCATACTCCACCAAATTCTCCTGAAGGGGTTCAACCCAATGATGCAGAGATACCCGAGCACCTTCGACCGTTGGTGCAAAGTTTGGCAGACCTGCCCATTCCCACTGCAGGTCCAGAGCAGGCAGTGAGGATACAGATCCCTTCTATTGATGTAGATGCCTCTGTAGTGCAGGGTGATAGTTGGGAGCAATTGAAAAAAGGCGTTGGGCAACATGCCGGTTCAGTAAACCCTGGCGAAGCTGGAAATGTGATCCTTTCAGCTCATAATGATGTGTTCGGTGAAATCTTTCGCAATTTAGACCGGTTGCAGACCGGAGATGAAATTATCCTGTTCACCAACCTGCAATCATACACCTATATCGTTGACCAGACTTTGATCGTCGAACCAACACAGGTAGAAGTACTGGCACCAACCCATGATGGTGTGGTAACATTAATATCTTGTTACCCATATCTGGTAGATAATAAACGGATCGTGGTAATAGCAAATTTACAGGAATAACCTCTGAATTCAGGAGATAATATGGCAAAGAAATATAAACGGAATGTCTCAAAATCGCAATCTGCTGCAGCAAAAGCGGTTGTCGAGAATGTGGTACCGGCAAATGTAGAGAGTAAATCTCAAGCATCCGTCGCGAGCAGTAATCGCTTTGGAGCCAATTTCAATCCAGATTACGCACCAGTAAGGAAAGACCTGACGCGTATCGCGATCATGGCAGGAGCTTTCTTCGTGATCTTGATCGTTTTATCGTTCTTCTTACGATAAAGAATAATAGAAAAGACAGGAAACTGTCTTTTTTCTTTCTAGCACTTGAAGCAAAATAAGCAAAGGTTTTTTGAATTGTTGACAATTTTGTAATAGATCTCTACCGTAACCATTACGTTTATTCATCTCAACCAAAACAGGAGGTAAAAATGTCACCAATGTTCGTCCCCGGTCCCGTTGATGTTGCACCAGAGGTTCTGGCTGCACAAACGAAACCGATGATCCCCCATCGCAGTAAAGATTTTGAAGCGATCTTTCAGCGTACGGGAGAAAAACTGCAGAAAATTTTTTATACGCAGTATCGTGTATTCCAGGGTTCACATTCTGGATCAGGTATGCAAGAAGCCGGTATCAGGAACTTTGTGAACGAGGATGTTCTTTGCTGTGTCAATGGCTCTTTTTCAGACCGGTGGTATAACGTAGCCACCAGTAATGGAAAGAAAGCTGACACTTTATCAGTTGATTGGGGTAAGGCAATCACCCCTGATATGCTGGCAGACGCATTAAAGAAAAAACATTATGAAGCAGTCACCATTGTTCATAATGAAACTTCTACAGGCGTCGAAAACCCAGTAAAAGACCTGTGCAAAGTAGTCCAGGAAATCAGCCCTGATACATTGGTTCTGGTAGATGCAGTTTCATCATTGGCTGGTGTGAAAATCGAAATGGATGCCTGGGGCATTGATTTCCTTCTCACATCTTCACAAAAATGCTTTGCTTTACCCCCAGGACTTGCATTTGCAGGTACTTCTGACCGTGCAATGAAAAAAGCAGAAACAGTAGCCAATCGTGGTTGGTATTTTGATCTACTGCTTATGGAAAAGCATCGCACAAAAGATTCCACCCCCATGACACCTGCAATGTCATTAATTTATGCATTGGATCTCCAATTGGATCGTATCTTTGCTGAAGGTCTGGAACCCCGTTTCGCACGCCATGCAACCATGTCTGCCCGTGTGCAGGAATGGTGCAGCAGCCATGGTATGGAACCTCTGGCTCCAGCACCCTACCGTTCAAAGACGGTTGTGACCGTGAATAATAGCAAGGGTTGGGTCGTTGGTGATCTGAACAAGTTCTTGC
>JBDKSY010000486.1:0-1906 GCA_039680395.1 Anaerolineaceae bacterium
TGCACCCGGCCATGCTGGCAAGCCAGGCGTGCTTCCGGCACTACACTGATCCCGGGGTCAACAAGGTAATTCGCTGCCTGCTGTAAATCACTGGAAGAAATCTTTCCCTGAAGTTGGGAGGAAAATTCGCGTGCCAGTATCGAAATTGACTCCACAGGAACCCCTTTGGTCAACAATAACCGGTCACCGGTTTGTAAACCACGCGGTGTAACCAATTGGTTATATGCAACTTCACCGATCATGGTACCCATGATGATCGGGCGATCCAATCCATGTGTGATCTCGGTATGCCCGCCAACTACATTCACGCCTATCGCATGGCAGGCGCGCTGAATTTGCCGGGAAATGTTCAGTACCATCTCTCGCGTAGTGGCATTTTCAGGTAGCAGCAGAGTCGCCAAAAACCAGCGCGGGGTTGCACCGGTGGTTGCGATATCATTGGCGCAGACCTGCACCGCATACCTGCCAATCTCATCTGTGGCAAAGGTGATGGGGTCTGATTTCACCACCAGCAAACGATCTCCCATGTCCAATACCGCGCAATCCAGACCTGTTCCCGGGCCAAGTTTTACCTGCGGGTCAGATATGGGCATACCCGCCAGCATCTGTTCCAACAGGTCAGGAGGAAGTTTCCCCACCGGCAGATGCTTCACGATATTTCGATCCCCAGGTCAAAAGCATGTTCCACCCCTTCATGCTCCATGATCACCGCCCATACCAGCCAGCCAACCGGTACTTCGCCAGTGAAGCCGGGAGTTTCCCAGTGTTCCAGCTTGCTCATTTCCAGATGAGCAACATCCATCAAACCGGGAGTTTGAAAAAGGATGTACAGTACCTCACCCATTTGCAATGCGACCTTTTGGATTTCTTCCCAGGGGATCACAGCCTGACGTTTCATCTGGTATTGGTTGAACGCTTCGATGCTCTCAAAATCTTTGCTGGTTCCATCGGGTTCGATATACCCCTTCAATCGCCAGGCGCGCGGATAAGCAACCCCCGTTAGAAACTCTGCACACATCTGAATAAGGAACCGGTCCCATTCTGCAATATGGCCCACCACCAACGCAACACTTCGCCCATCGCTGCTGATCTGGGCAGCCTTTTCCGCTGTGATCGTCTTCATGGCATCACGATAGGATTCCCATATCTGTTTATGCACTGCAGCAAAGCGTTCATATCTCTCATCCGGCGGGAGAACGACCGCTTCAACCATTACCTGGTCAAAGGTTTTGCGATCCATTTGGCTTCCTCCTAGACCCTGCCTGCAGCATGCAGCACAGTCAGAGCTTCGACAGTAACAAATTCATTCATTGCTTTGCCATTGGCTTTTCCCCATCCTGCCAACGAGCAGCCGCTGGAAGTTGTATTGGTTGTCACCCGATAGATTTTGGTATCTGCCGCATACCCGCCTTCTGGAAGCTCTCTGGTTTCCAGCCAGTTTAAAGCTTCTTCACAGCGCGGGTCATGGATCAGACCCATTTCAGCGATCACTTTCAATCCAGTTAATACCGTGTAATGCCAGTAGAAAGGATATTGAAACTCAAGAAAATCAGGGCTGATCACCTCTCCACCATGCAGCCGGCGGAACATCTTGCGCTGCAAAAATATCTCCGCGGCACGCTCAGCCACTTTCTTTAGTTTTTCATCGCCTGTCTTTTGCGCTACCAACCAGATTGCCCTCATGGGAAGCCAGGTCTCATGGAAAGAGGAGGTGTCTGCTTTGGGATGCCAATCACAATTCCAGCCGCCATCTGGCCATTGGCACTCAAGCAAGCGATCAACCAGCAAATTCACCCGTTCATCTGCCAGACCCAGTGTATGCAGGGCAAAAATTGCATACCCTTCTTGAGAACCACAGCGCCTGATGCGTTCTGGACCATATTTGCGGCGTTTCTCTTCAAATGCG
>JBDKSY010000487.1:0-1804 GCA_039680395.1 Anaerolineaceae bacterium
TGCCTGACAAGTTCAGCATGGTTGGTAAAATACAATAATCATAATGACATTATCGAAAGGAGAAAAAATGTCTGATATTCTTGAAACTGTGGCGTTCAATGCAGAAGGGTACATGAAAGATGCCAAAACATGGACACCTGAAATTGGTGCAGCCATTGCAAAACACGAAGGCGTAGAGCTGAATGAGCGTCATTGGGTTGTGATCAATTATGCCCGCAAAGTATATGAAACTACCGGTGATGCCCCGGCAATCCGAAATATCACGAAAAATTCTGGTGTTGATACAAAGGAACTGTACAGCCTTTTTCCTGGTGGACCTGCCAAACTGGCTGCGAAAATTTCTGGTTTACCAAAACCGACCGGTTGTATTTAAGAGAAACCATTATTAGATTTAAGGAGTATCTACATGTCCCCTGAAACGAAATCTGCCCGCAAATTAGCGATCATAGCATCCAAAGGGTCGCTGGATATGGCATATCCCCCCATGATCCTGGCAAACGCTGCCCGCATGTCGGGTATCGAAACCCATATGTTCTTTACTTTTTGGGGATTGGATATGATCACAAAAACCAAGCTGAACAAGCTGCGCGTTGCCATGGTGGGCAACCCCAGCATGCATCCTTCTTTTCATATCCCAACCCTGATCGGTACGATCCCTGGCATGGCAGCTATGGGTACCGCAATGATGAGAAAGGAAATTGATAAACTTGGATTCCCCCCAGTGGGTGAATTCATGGAAATGCTGGTTGATTCTGGCGCGCATGTCTATGGCTGCAAGATGTCTATGGATATGATGAAATTGACCAAGGAAGACCTGATCGAAGGCGCTGAAGTGCTGGGCGCGATGGAATTCATGGAACTTTCTGAAAACGCACAGACACTGTTTATCTAGTTTTGATGTTCAAAAAAAAAGAACAGGCGTTGGCTTCAACCAGCGCCTGTTTTGTTATAATGACACGTATGTTGGATTTCCGGTCTATTTTGGCTGCAATCCCCAATCCTGAAGCAATCAACGATTATTTGTTGGCTAACTCCGGCTTGCCAGGACCCCGGTCGAATCTTGAACTGGCGCATGCTGCAGCGGATGGTTTACCAGCAACTATTTACACGCCCTGGTTGGAATACTCTCCAGCGGATGTACAGGAAAACACTCCACAGGTCTTTTTGGTTGTTATTGCGGTAATGGCTTTAGGAAGAGCGATTGTAAGTGGAGAGGTAAATCAATTCCCGCGTCTGAGAAAATTTGCTTCAGATCCTCGCTGGAGGGTACGTGAAGCAGTGGCGATGGCATTACAATATATTGGCAGGCATAACTGGGAATTGCTTATAGAAGAATTAAACCAATGGATTGGGCATGATCCTTTGGAAATGAGGGCAGTCACAGCAGGATTATGCGAACCGGATCTATTAGTTGACGATCACCATGCTCATCAGGTTGTTGAGATTTTGGAAAGAATTACACAGCAATTCCTTGTTTTCCCAGATCGAAAAACGGATCCAGTGCGAACACTACGCCAGGGGTTGGGATACTGCTGGAGCGTTGCAATTGTCGCAGCTCCGGCGTATGGAAAACCGCTTTTCGAAAGATTGGCAGATTCCACCGACCCGGATATTCGATGGATCGTGAGAGAAAATCTAATGAAAAATCGCCTGATAAAGATGGATAAAGAATGGGTGACAAATCTACAAATCTAAAACCTCTTATTCTGGTACGCGGTGGAGGAGATCTTGCCAGCGGAGTGATCCTGCGCCTTCATCATTCTGGTTTTCATGTCATTATGGCAGAATTGTCAGATCCTTTGAC
>JBDKSY010000488.1:0-1545 GCA_039680395.1 Anaerolineaceae bacterium
CAGCACTGCAACGGTGATCCGTTCAGGATGGGCGACCTCTTTCAAGTTTTTTGCAGGGTTTTGACCAATACGCATACATTACTCCCAAAATGAATGATCACTCAACTTTGAAGGCTTTTTTCTTTCGCAACCAGGCTCTCAATTCCCGGTAAGCTTTTACAGGATGAAATACACCATAAGCAGCCTGAGACAATGTCATACTTTTCAAAGTGATCAACGGAAAGATTTCCACTTCACGCCAGAACCATTTCCAGGTGAGGGGTTTTCGTTGGAGAAGATCCTCTTTCAACTGCCAGTATGTATCTTTCAAATCGAAGATGGTACGTTTTCCACCCGCCAGGCGAATATTCTCATACGTTTCTGTTGTACGATAATGGGGCTGCCCTCCGGGTAAATGGCGGTAATCATGCTGTTGATGAATGATATTGATTGCACCAGTGCCATCTACCAGTGCCAGCTTTTCATTGCGCGCCTGATAGATCATCCAGTTATCCCAACCTGCCCTGCCAATGGCAAATTTAGGCATGGTCGTAAAGCATGTTCGTGGATAGATGAAATAATCGCTGCCACCCTGGGGATGCAGCATACCCTGGTCTTTAATCTTCTGCTGTAGCCAACTCGAAAGCTGGTCACCTTGTTGAATAGCCTCTTGAAAATTTATATCCCAACGCTGCCCGACAATCAGGAACTTTTCAAATTTCTGCATCACCCTTTGGGTGGCCGCAAGCATGTCGGGTAATGCAATAATATCTGCATTGAGATAAGTAAGGACTGGACTCGAACTGTTCACTCTTGCCAGCTCAAAAATGGAACTGACCAGAGGAGTACCTTTTGCATTTTTTTCTACATCCGGCAGATGTTTTAACCCAAATTCCCTGGCTGTTTCCGCAACACCCGCATCATCACCAGTCAGAATGATCTCCACTTCATTCCCCAGGTTCATCCAGGAAATAATCGCATTGCGCTGGATCATACGAATATGGTCTTCTTCGAATGATTTTGGCGCAGTGAAAATGGTCATCCAGTGAACTGCAGGTTCAGCCATTCTTTGCTTCCTTTTTCTTCAACATCCGTTCATCCACTTCATTGAAAGCCTTATGCCTTATTCCGGTATTCAATGCTGATAGATCAGGGTGTTCCTGTACAAGATGTAGCACATCCCGCCATGTGAAATGCTCTTTATCCGGCAATGAACGGTAGATCATGCGCACAGCTTCGATATCCTGCTGGGTATCCACCGTCCAACGCAATTCGCCATGATCCGGTTTGGTGTTGTGATAATACATGCTGAAACGCCCTTCCACTTCATAAAGATAGGGCATCACATGTTCACGGTCATGTTTTTCAGTAGCTTCCGTCCAGGCGCGTTCAAGAGCCTGAAAACTGGCGATCTCCACATCCAACCCAATGGGAAAAGTCCGGTGCCAGGGTGGAGGTAGCCGGTTGGCAGCAAAATCCACTTTTCGGGTAGTGAACTCATCCAGCAGAGCATCAATTTCACCCGGATCAATCAATGGACAATCCGCGGTAATTCTCACAATGACA
>JBDKSY010000489.1:0-6739 GCA_039680395.1 Anaerolineaceae bacterium
ACATCAAGCGCTGAAGTAGGCTCATCAAGCATTACCAGGTCAGGTGCAGTGACCAATGCCATAGCAAGTGCTACCCGCTGGCGCATACCACCAGATAATTCAAATGGGTAGCGGTTGATGAAATCTACCGGCACACCTACATGTTGGAACATTTGGATAGCCTGATCCAACGCTTCTTCTTTCTTTACACCGTAATGAACCATCATTGGTTCTGCTACCTGATCGCCCACCCGCAAAACCGGATTAAGGCTGTTCATTGCAGCTTGTGGTACTAATGACATCTTGATCCAGCGGATCTGTTTCCGATATTCTTCATCTGATAGCGTCATGGTATCGGTTTCATGGAGATATACTTTGCCGCTGTAATGCTCCACATTACGGGGTAATAACCTTAATACTGCTTTTGCCAACGAACTTTTACCACAACCTGATTCACCTACGATCACTACAGCCTGGTTAGCTCGTAATTTGAAATTCACTCCATCTACAGCCTGTACAGTACCTTTCGTGGTACGGAAGTGGAGTTTCAGGTCCTGAATATTGAGAATGACGTTATTATTTTCTGCCATGGTGTTTACATGCCTCTCAGTCTTGGGTTAAAGATACGGTCGAGAGCGAACCCCAACATAGCAAAACCAAGACCGGTGAACATCAGGAGTATTGCTGGTTCAAGGATCCAGTAGTAGTATCCTTTATATAGTGCACCATTCGTATCAGCATCATTGATGATTTTGCCCCAAGTCGGCAAGGTTGGATCACCCAGACCAAGAACTGCCAGTGATGCTTCAAGGAATACGTAAGATGGAACGGCGGATACCAGTGCAGGGATGAGCAAGGGGATAATTCGGGGAATCAGGTATCTGAAGATGATACGCATGTCGCTGGCACCATACGCTCGTGCGGCTTCAATATATGTTGATTCTTTCACCTGAAGGAATATTGAACGATCAGATTTAATCGTTCCAGTAAAGATGCTCAGCGCGATCGTTGCTCCCAGGATCACCCATATGCTGCGGGAATAGAATGCACCTACCATGATGAGGATGGAAAGGAATGGCAACACAATATTTATTTCAGTGATGCGTTGAATGAGTTCATCTACCCAGCCACCAAACCATGCGCCAATAGCAGCAATGATCATGGTCAGTACATTCGTTCCCAGAGCTGCAAGTAAACCAAATGCAAGGGCAATTGGTGCGCCCCATAGTATAGCAACAGTGAGATCTCGCCGGTAATGATCGGTGCCAAATAGCCCAGCCACCAACCCATGAGAAACAAATTCTACATTGATATCCGAATCTTTTTCAAAAGTAGTTCCCTGGATCTTAAGCGTATAAATCCCTTTTTGAATAACAGGTGGCGTTGATTCAGGTACAGAGAATATTCCCACCACAGGATTGACCTCTGCTTTCATAATCCTGTTGACGCGTTTTTGCAGGCGTTCATCCTGCGAAAAGCGGATGGTCTGTTTCTTATTTAAACCAAAATCACCAATTTTTAACTCTGTTCCATCTGGCTGGATCATTGTAACCGAGGCGAAAGGACCTTTGTTTTCAAAAGTGGTATCGAAGTACAGGAACAGTTCCTGAGGATAATCATCATATTGGAAATCAAAGGAGTATGAAAAATCTATCGCAGATGTTCCATCTTCCCTGGTGGTAACCTGCTTTGTAAAATCGTCTTCACCGCCTTTGACGGCAAAAGATACTGGTAATTTTTGTTTAGTGAACCAGTTAAACCAGATGGGTGGTGCATTTTTCGGATTCTGATACCAGACATCTTCTCCACCACGCCATAAGCGGATGGCTTCAGAATAGGGAATCTTGATCATGGCGAAGACGGCGAGTGCAATCAGCATTAATACGATCACCGATCCAAAGATTGCTGATGGATAACGTTTAATCTCTTTGAGAGCATTTTTTATCGTGTTCATAGTTATTTCGTCCCACCGCCAACTTTGACCCGAGGATCAACAATGGCATATACGAAATCAAGCAAGAAAACCGTAAGTGCCAGCAAATAGGCGTAAATAATGGTAGATCCAACAATCACCGGAGTGTCATAGGCGCCGATCGCACGAAAGATCGTTCTGCCAAGACCAGGCCATAAGAAAACGGTTTCGGTAATAGTTGCACCACTCCAAAGAGTAATTACCAATAGAGCGAAATTTGTGATGATGTTAGGTAAAGTAGGACGTAAAATATAACGTCTTTCGATTTCTCCAGAAGTGAGACCTTTCGCTTTAGCCATATCCACGTAATCTTCACTGGAGTAGATCAAGAAGAATGTACGCCAGTTATAAATACTAATAAACAATGTAGCGAAAAACAGCGATCCTGCAGGAAGAATCAAATGTTTGAGAAGACTCAATATATATCCAATGGTTGTCTCAGGGGGTGGAGAATCAACCATTCCACCAAATGGCAGTATCTTGAGTACCGCTGCAAATATCAATATGAAGAAAATGCCGTAAAACCATGGGGGAACAGATGAAGTTGGTGAAAGGGTTATCACCAGCTTATCCCAAAATGATCCATACGATCGGGAAAGTCGCAATGCAACCAATACGCTGAAGAAAAACAAGAACAGTTCGGATGTACCCATTAACAATAAAGTTGCAGGTAACCGCTCCAAAAGTATCAAGCGGACTGCACGTGAGCCATGATCACTTACCATATATGTAGCTCTTCCCAGGTCAAGGGTAAGTGCATCACCTAAAAATCGGAAGGAGCGAACGATGAACGGGGTATCCAGACCTATTCGATGCTCTTCAAGGGCAATCATCTCTTCAACCATCGCTCTGCGCGCTTCAGTAGAGATCGGTTTATTTGCAGTCATGGCTGCTACCTGCATATTCACACGCTCTCTAATATCATTCCGCATCATTGTATCTACATAGCCCCCCATATTTGCAATCAGAATGGTAATGTAAACCGCAATGACAATGGTGATCAGCATCATTAATAATCTGGCTAATGTAAAGCGAAGAAGCCGCTTTAATGTCATTAGTCCTGCTGATTCTGTTTTGGTTTTTTTTGTAATTTCAAGAGTTTCTGAGGTCATAAAGTACCCTCTTTAAGCGAGATAGATAGGGGCAAGTTATACAACTTGCCCCTACTCAAAATTAATATTTCACAGATGTTATTGTGTGACAAACTCAACAGAAGCAAATGTTGGTTGGCTCACAACCGATGGCACTACGGCAACTTCAAGCTTATTGGAACCAGCTTCAAGTTTTTCAGTGTCAGCAGCAGCTAATGTTACACTGTACTGACCTTCTTCTACCAGTTGTGCCTCAGTTACTAAGACGGTTGCACCCGTGGCATCATAGAGCATGACTTTAACAGTCTTGACATCAGCGCTTGCATAGGGTTCACCCTGGAAGGTTACGTAAACATCAAAGGTAGCTTCGCCACCAATGGTTACCTGACCAGGACCATCCAGTTCAACTTCGGCAATCTTTGGAACACCGTAATTAGCCCAGCGGTCAGACAGATCTGGGTAATCTGCGAAGCTCTTGAGGGTAAGGGTCTTCTCAGTCATGAAGACTTTGTCGAGATAATATGGACCAGTGCCAATCCAGTAATGACCATGGGCTTCGTACCATGTTTTCATATTGGCGTAGCGGGCAGCAGCTTCTTCAGCAGTCACATATTGGCTCATGGTTGGAGCATATGGAATGTAGGAATCGGTTGTTGCCTGTTCCAGGTACTTGGTCAGGATTTCGAGGCTTGGGCCACCAATGTAGCTGGTCTGTTCGATTTCGGCGGGGCCAGCTTTATCAACGGAGTAGGCGACTTCGCCAGCGGCTTCGGCAAGGTTACCGATCGCCAGGGCATCCCATGAAGCTTCACCAAAACTGAATTGTGGCCAGAGATCTGGGATGAGCAGTTCAGCATCCGTCAGGGTGATGTCACTGTAGAAATCAATTACCAGTGGATCAGTGGAGACGATCTTGACACCCTTGAATTGGCTCATGAAGACTTCGTAGTTTGGAACAGCCTGTGGGTCATAGATGGCGCTATCTTCTTTTGCACGATCGAAGGTCATGATCAAGCTCATGACAATATCGCCCATGGAGAATGCAGAACCATCGTGCCATTTGACAGTTTCGAACAGGTCAGCAGGATAGTAGACGGTGGTCTTGCGCAGAGCGGTTTGGCCTTCGGGGAATTTAGTTTCAGAAGTAACGAAGGTCTGAGCGGTTGCATCCCAGTCTACCCATACATCACCTGGAACCTGAATTTCAGGTGCAAAATCGAGGGTTATCCAGTCGAGCGTCTTGCCAACAGGGAGGCCTTCTTTAACAGTGACTTCGGCTTTTTCGATGCGCAGTGGCCATACGAGTCCGGTGTAAGGATCGTACATGACATCATCACTGGCGGTGGCGCGGTAAGCACCAGCATCGTATGCCCAGTTGGAACCAGCAATTGCGTTCCATGGATCGCCAAACAGATCCTGGGTAGCCCATCTGAAGGTACCACCCTCTTCACCGTCGAAGCGCAGGGTATATGGCCAAATTTGGCCACCCTGTACACCGGCAGCCAGGTCAGCGGTTGCAATGACGTTCTGAGCATATGGGATGAAGCCTTTACCATCAATCAAGAAGAGCTGCAATGAGTCTTGCAGGGAGAGTTCCATGGCGCGAGCCATCATGCTATGGCGTTCCTCGAGGTCTGCGTAATCGGAGACTGCGAGTTTGTCACCAATTTCCTTGAATTCAGGATCGGAGACATTTGCCATGAATGCAGGAATACCCTGTAAGGATGAGTCCAGGTACATTTCCTGGAAGATATTGCTCTCATCACGGTCAATAATGGTGGATGACCAGGCAGCAGTATAGATGTTCCACAAACCATCAGAAGGAGTGGAGCCAATCCAGATTGGGGAGGCTTCGGAACCAGTCTTCATCTGGCGATCAACAGTAAAGCCGATGGATTCGAGCTGTGAGGCTACATATTCACCAATCGGGATACGAGTCTTGTCAGAGTCGTTGCGGATGACGAAGATCAAGCTGACGGGTTCGCCATTGAATGACCATTTGCCATCAACCAATTCAGCGCCCATGCCTTCCATTTCTGCGGTAATAACTTCTTTACCTTTTTCTGGATTGTAGGCATAGAAGGTTTCCAGGCTGCGGGCGGTGTCAATCAGGTCTACATAATCGGGGCCCTGGGTCTGGATAGCGAAGAATTTGACCAAACCACCACCAGCATAGACTTCCTGGTTGATGTAGTTGCGGTCGATCATCCAGTTCATTGCTTCGCGGATTTTGCGATTGGAGAATGGATTTAATTTACCGCTGGTAAATTCCGCCGGGTTGAACAGAATGTCATAATACAGACCATTCGAGGTCGAGTATTTGACGCCAGCTTCTTTAATGGCGGGCAGGTCTTTGGATGAAAGGGCATCTGCGTAGATGTCAATAGCGCCAGCCTGAATCTGGGTTAACGCTGAATCGGAATCTACAACAGAGAAGACAATCTCATCCAACCAACCACCATGGCGGGTTGTCGCGGGGACAACTTCAGTTGGCTCTGGAGTTGCGGCTTCTGTTGCAACTTCAGTTGCGACTGGGGCTTCGGTTTCAACAACTGGGGCCTCAGTAGCAGTAGCTTTTGGTTGGCAAGCGGTCAAAACCATACTCGCAACAACTAAAAGGCCTACTACAAACATAAAACTCTTTTTAGACATGCTTTTTCCTCCTTAGAAATTGGGTAACACGAACTTTTAGAAAGGATATCATTTTATCCATATTCTATCTTGTTTGTAAAAACCACCTCCTCTCAAAGAATACACTTGCCTGGTTTTTCATAATGCCTGGTTAGCTACCTGGCAATAACACAGTGGATGATGTTTCATGGTAATTTGCAAATATGAGGTGGTAAGATAACCTTACCACTCTCCCGTGGAACAATTCTAATTGCTGTGCAAAATATGATGCACCTGCAGCAACTTGCCATGCCCGGTGTTTGTACTTTTGGAAAGGAATTCAACGCAAAAGAAACTTTCTAATTCGTCTTTCAATAAATTGCCACTTCGATTCCAATTAATAAAGCAAGATTGGCGCGCACCAAACGATGCAGGATTCGCCAATCGGATACTCTTCATTCTGTTCATGCGCTTTGTACTAACGGGAGTTACCGAACCATAGTAGCCCACTCAGTAAACTCTCCTCATACAGGATAATAATTCATCACGGAATGACAAATTCATCATCTGAAGATTCTACTACCCATCAGTTGCCTTTGTCAACCTAACGGCATTCTTTCCCAATGCAATAATTATACAAGGTATCAAAACTGATGTCAAACAGTGCACTGAATACTGCGCAAAAAATCTCTTTTTATATTAAAGAATCTATGCTTGATCATGACAAAAACATGGTCTGGTATACTTAATGCGCTGATAAGAACTGGCTGGAATAGAATAGACGATAGATAATTACGCAAATCAATACTTTGATGGTTTTTTATGGACACGCGGAATACTATTCAAAAAACGATGAATCTCTGGAATACTTTTACGAGATCACTGAATACATTAGATCATAAATTAAATGGCTGGCCTGGAATTTTTGTTCAGGCAATACAATACACTTTTCTTCCACGTACGGGTCTCCAGGCAGCTGCCGTTGCATATTTTGCTTTGCTTTCCCTTTTTCCTCTCATATTGTTGATCGTTTCCATTTCCAGCACCTGGCTTGGCAATATGATAGATCAACACCAGATAATCAAGA
>JBDKSY010000490.1:0-3097 GCA_039680395.1 Anaerolineaceae bacterium
ACAAGAAAGAACGCCTTTTTTGCTTGCAGCAAGTTTTACATCTTGATCCACAGAATCCCACCGCCCGGCAAGGCATGGTGATGTTGGGACAAATCCCTCCCCAACCAGACCTGATGATACCCATGCAGCATCAGCGTTTCTCCTGGAAAGCACCATCTTTACTTCCAGTGAAAACTGCTTCAGCCAGACAAAAAGCTCGACCGTTGCGTGTGATCCTCCAGATAAGTACAGCGATCATTTTTATGGCAATTGGCGGGATGATCTACTTGCATTATTCTGGCAAGCAAACAACGATCAAGGAAGTACAGAGAATTCCACCACCTCAGGTTGCTCCTTCAGCAACATATCTTCCATCGAGCACTTTACGATACGTGACTCCAACAGAAGCTTCCAGCGAGATGCCGCCACTTTCTTCTTTGCTGCAATACACATACACCCCCACACCGTCATACGTCCAGACCCCTCATCCGCGCAGTGAAGCATATCGGGTGGCAATGAATAAAATGGCAAGTCAGGATTATAAAGAAGCCATCATATACTTTCAACAGGTAATAACGAATGAACCTCAAGCACCTGATATTCAATTTTATATCGGTGAAGCCTATCGTCTGAGTGGTGATAGAAGTAATGCTAAAAAGGCATATCAGGCAGCACTGGATATATCGGAAACCTTTGCGCCTGCTTATTATGGTTTAGGTATGTTAAATGTAGAAGCTTCAACACCAAATTATGATGCTGCCAGTGATAATTTTTCGCGTGCCATTGAATTAGATCCAAATTACATTGAAGCCAGGCTGGCTCTGGCAGAAATTGCCTTGCAGCAAAATGACCCTCAAACTGTCTTTGAGATCCTTGAACCTGTAAAAGATCTGGAGCAGGTTCCAGCAACTGTCCATTACCTGTTGGGAAGGGCTTACTACCTCGATGGAGACTTAAAATTAGCTCAAATTGAATTGGAGCTCGCATTTCAACAAGATATGACTATTTTGCCAGTTTACCGATTATTGGGAGAAGTATATTTTCAGCAATCCCTTTACACTGAAGCGATCCCTTTGCTTGAAAAATATACCCACTATGTGCCCGATGATGGAGATGCGCTGGCTTATCTGGGAGAAGCTTATTTCAAAACTGGTGATAATGAGAAAGCATTAGAGATAGTCAATCTGGCTCTGCAGACCATCCGTAATAATGCTTCCCTTTATTACACCAGAGGGTTGATCTATTTTGCTGAAGAGAAAATCGAACCGGCAATCGAAGACTTCAAGATTTCTTTAGCCATCAATAAAAAGCAATTTGATGTGCACATGACATTAAGCCTGGCATATCTGGAAAATGGTCAACCTGGGAATGCGTACCTGCAGTTGAACCAGGCTGAAGCATACATTGCAAGTGATGAACAACAGGCACAACTTCTGTATTATCGTGCACAATCCCTGGAGAGGTTGGATGAGATACAGGCAGCCATCAACGATTGGAAGGCACTTCTTGAGCTCCCAGATGACATTATGCCTGCTGATTGGAAGGAACATGCAAGGCTGCAATTATCATTATTGGTTACACCCACTCGAACACCTGTTACGCCTACCGCCACGAAAACCAGAGTTCCAACCCGTACACCTACGATCACGTTGACCCGCTGGCCAACACGTACATTTACATTAACCATCACACCCAGGCCTTCAAGAACTCCTACAATTACTTTCACACCCAGGCCTTCCAGAACGCCTACAATAACATTTACACCGAAACCCTCCCAAACCCCAACACCTGCTTCAACTATGAAGATAACAGCCACCCCCACCCCCTGAGAGGCATATTTTGCACCGCTTGCAGCAGACTATCCTTATTCGTAGAAGGCATGAAACCCAGGAAAGGAAGAAACATAAACTTCGCCGTAGTTTCTCTGCCTTTGGAAAAGGTTTATCACTGGTCATCAGCCTGATTGTTGTCCTTGCAATCCTCCTGGGAAGTTTTGAATACATTCGCCTGACCAAAGACCTCCCTTCTTTGGATCAGATCCAACGTTTGCTCGATCCAGTGACGGGTACTTTGCTCCAACCCACACAAATTTATGACCGCACAGGGAATACGGTCATTGCTACTCTGGATAATTACGGAATTCCACGCCAGTATCTTTATTTAGACCCTGATAAGACAAATCATTTTTCAGCCCAATTTATCAGTGCCATGGTATTCACCCTCCAGCCAGATTTCTGGTCTACCCCTGGTTTCTCCCTGAAAGAATTAAACAATCCACAACCGGTAACTATCGCAGAAAAATTGGTGGATTCTCTTTTGCTTGAGACTGAACCAGCCAGTTTGCGTCGCACCATCCGGATGAAATTGCTGGCAGCCCAGCTTGTCTCCCGGTACGGGCGTGTGCAGGTACTCGAATGGTTCTTGAACAGCGCGTATTTTGGACACCTTGCTTATGGTGCAGATACTGCATCGCAACTTTACCTGGGAAAATCAGCGCAAGACATTAATCTGGCTGAATCAGCACTGCTGGTAGCAGCTTACCAGGCGCCGGCCCTAAACCCATTGGATGCTCCCGCCGCCGCTCTGGAATACCAGAAAAGCCTTTTATGGGTGTTGCACACCGCTGGCTTTATCTCGGATGCAGAATTTACCAATGCGCAACAAGCCAGTCTGCAACTGAAAACTTCATCAGATGATTCCGATAAGGCTTATTCTGCGTTTATTAAATTAGTGGTAAATCAGGCATCGAGCATTATGGGGAAAAAGACTATCGAACGAGGTGGGGTAAAGATCATTTCCAGCCTCGATCTCGATCTGCAAAAACAGGCAGAGTGTGTACTTCTGACACAAATGCTGCGAGCAAGTGAAAATATTCAGGAAATCTCCACTATTGGATCATCCGATTGCGAAGCAGCCAGTTTATTAACCACTCTTCCTGATGATATTCGATCTCAAGGATCAACCCCCCTGGGTTCAGTTGTCATCCTTGATAATATTACTGGACAGATCCTGGCATTGACTGGAGATATGGATGAAAATGGCGTAAGCCATGCCATTCAAAAGCATCAGACAGGAACCTTGCTTACCCCTGTGGTGGCTGTGGCTGCTTTTTCTCGTG
>JBDKSY010000491.1:0-5553 GCA_039680395.1 Anaerolineaceae bacterium
TTTCATCCCAATTTTTAACCCATCAATGGAATCAACCTTGATCTGCCCCATCGCTTTGACTTTATTTTCAAACTCAGCCACTCCCAGTACCAGGAAACGCTGATCGAAACCCCATGGCAGGTTATAGATGATCGAGAAAGTCAGTAGCCGGACGTTCCCTTGTGCCTTGATCTTTTCGAACTCGCGATTTTTACATTCAAGGCAGCGATCATGATATGGATAATGGATTCGCCCGCATTTTCTACATTTATACGCTATGATGGGAATTCCCTTTTTCATGGCTCTACCCTCTTCAACACAAAGGACACCACATTATTTCCGAACCCGCCGAAATTAACCGTCAATCCACTTCTGGCGTTCTTTACCTGGCGATTATCAGGCAACTCATGCCGCAATTGGAAGACGATATCCACTACCTGGGCAACACCTGTTGCCCCCACTGGATGACCTCGTGCTTTCAATCCACCCGAAACATTGATGGGAATTTGACCACCCAGGCGGGTTTTCCCAACTGCAGCAGCTTTCCCACCTTCGCCCTTCTTGAAGAATCCAATATGCTCACTTTCAGCAATCTCCAGGATCGTAAACGCATCATGTAGTTCAGCTACATCAATATCCTGCGGTTTGAGTTTGGCCATTTCCAGAGCCTGTTGAGAAGCCAGAGTCACCGCTTTCAGATCAGTTGGATCATCTCGTTCCTGTAAAGTGTGCGTATCCGTAGCCTGTCCAAAACCAGCGACCAATACCGGTGATTTTACTAATTTCTTTGCCATTTCCAATGGGCAAAGAATGATGGCTGCTGCGCCATCGCTCACCGGGCAAAGATCATATAGATGCAAAGGGTCAGCGGCAACCGGGTTATTCACCACTGCATGTGGACTATCAAAGATGCCTTCACGATCCAAAGTCATTTCGACATGCGCATACGGATTAAGCGCACCCATCTCTTGATTCTTTAACGTGACAGCCAGCAGGTGTTCGCGTGTCACACCAAATTTTTCCATATACAATCGGGTGAACATGCCTGCCATCCCTGGCAGGGTGATCCCATACGGATATTCAACCTCCGGATGGGTCATGGTGGCAACGAAATCAGTGGCTCGCCAGCCAGTGATCTCACGCATTTTCTCACCGCCCACTACCAGAACCATATCGTAATATCCAGAAGCTACTGCCAAGACACCATTCTTGACTGCCGATCCACCTGATGCTGGACCATTCTCAACTACATCGGCAGCAGCCGGCAGCAGGCTGAGCCGGTCAACAAGGGAACTGGCTATGGAAGTCTGGTGCTGGATGATCCCGGCACCCATATTTCCCACATAGACAGCATTGACAGTTTTATCCCCCAACCCGGCATCATCCAGGGCTTTCAGGGATGCATACGCCAGCATATCCATCAGGCTGTCTTCGTCACGCCTTCCAAACGGGATCATCCCGACTCCGATAATAGCAACATCTCTCATCGCTTCACCTCCCTTTCAAACCAGCAATGCGTTCACGGATGGTTTCATCGTCTGCAAACTTGATCTCAGATTCTGCTTCTTCGAGCAAGGTTTGAGGTACCGGGCGATCACCCACCACCAATCGAGATTTGGCAGCGAAGTAAATATCACGTGTCAGGCGATATGATTCAACACCACCCAGCTCATGAGGAACATTGGTTTTCTCAAGCGGATATTCGATCATCCACCGCCGGAAACCGATCGGACTTTCTGCAACGATCAGTACCTCCTCCTGTCCGAGATAATCCATGTGATATTCCATCTTGGCTGCAAACAGGTGTGATCCGATGCGCAAGCCACGATCAATCGCCAATGTATGGTAGCTGACACCCACCTTCTCTGATTCCAACCGTCCGTTGACCACCCCCACCAGGTATCCATCCACCTGCCCGATCAGGCAATACTCGCTTTTTACCCGGTAGCGATACCATGCCAGTAGTTCTCCATATAAACGGGCACTGACAATGTCATAATAATCTCTTTCGATGAATAGGCAGGGATGGACAGATTTTAAGATGGCCGGCACATCTTCTCTGGCTGCCTGGCGAACAACCATTTTCTTGCCATTTGCCAGTGTGATGACTTTCGGTGGATAAGGCGCCATAGGGATTTGAACCGGCCGCAGGACTGCTTCAAGTTCCATGTCTACTGGCATTTCATTCCTCCTTCAGATTTTCCTGGCTGATTTTATTGATACTTTCTACATGAGCAGGTTCCACAGCATCGCCAAACTTGGTTTTCTTCATTCCAGCTTTCTTCTCCATCATGCCGGCATATTCCTGATCTTCTATCATCGCCACACAGCGCCCGATGCATGATTCACCATCCACGAACCGCCAGGGGAAGAAGCCCACCGTAACGCGGCGATTGACGATCAAATCAATATCACCACCCAGGCATTCCGCATGGATGATGCCATAAGGAAACATCTCCAGGTGCATGAGTTGGTATTTGCTATCGTCAAAGAATTCAGCCAGCGGTTTCCCATATTTCTTCTTGAATACCCGGTCAGCCTGGCGAGCTTGACGAGGCATCCAATCCTGGATAATGGTGTTCATCGGATGATCCGCACTTCCACAATCTACTCCGATCCAGCGAAGCTTTTTCTTCTTTGCCCATTCAGCAAACTCGCGATCAGGTCCTGGGTGCATCACCATGTACCGCACTTCATTGGCAGTTGGCATATCCCAGCCAAAGTGGTGATACCCAGTATGAATAATGAGAATATCCCCCTCCCGAACTTCGACCCGTTCCTCCACCATTTTGCTGGTATAGATGTCATAATCTCCGCATATATCGCTCAAATCAACGATTGCAGCTTCATGTACCAGATAATCCATATCCAGGGATGCGATATCTTTCCCGGGAGTATGAAAATGGATCTCACCATCGAGATGTGTTCCCAGGTGGTTGGAATGGGTGATGACCTGACCGTTGGCTCCGTTGGGCGCCAATCTCTTAAAGTATTTGATCTGCAGCGGTTCATACGTAGGCCAGGGTGGAGTAGCAATCCCCAGGGGAATCGTCAAATCAAGGAATTTCATATTTTGAGTCTCCTTTCAGAAGGAATTGATCAGGGTTATGAATACAAGAAATCACATCTTCATCAAGAATTCAAAAGCATCGCGAAAACATTTCTCTGGCGCACGCAGGATACCAGCTCCAACCATACCCACACCAGGGTCCTTGTGAGCAATACCAGTGTTGATCTGTGGCAGGATACCCGTTTCCATCACCCTGCGCACGTCAATACCCAGGGGTGTCCCTCGAAAATTTAAAGCCGGGATGGTAAAGTTCGAATGTTCACAGAAAGTGATCTCGTACATTTCCAATGTGGTTTGGTTTGCCAGTTGAGGGCTACCGCCAACAAATTGAACAATAGCTGGAGCGGCCGCCATTGCCATCCCCCCATACCCGGCTGTTTCAGTAATGGTGCTGTCTCCAATGTCAGGATTGGCATCCTTCTCGCTGAATTGTGGAAAATAAAGTCCCTGAACTTTTCCCGCAGGAGCAGTAAACCACCGGTCATGTGCAGATGCCAGCCGGATGCCAAAATCTGTACCATTTCTCGCCATGGTGGTCACAATGGTGCTTCCAGCCACGCCTTCTGCTGGTTCGAGAAGAGCTTTCCCTGTGGGCATGCTCAAATTTAAGAAAAAGTGATCATTTCGGTCAATGAATTCGATTACTTTAGCCAGAACTTCATTATCGAGATTGGTTCGCGCCAATGCAGGTGCAATTGCCCGTAAGAATAATGAGGTAGCAGCACGGTTGCGATTATGGCACTCATCACCCATATGCAACGCTTGAGCGATTATACTTTTGATATCAATATCATTACGAAGGGTTTGCAAAGCCCGATCAAGGGTTGGATACAGATCGGTTTCCATCCATTTCAAACGGGCAGTCACTTCTTCCCCCATTCCACCATAGCGCAGCACTTTACCCAGACCTTCATTTTGCGTGCAATATGCCTGGTTTCCAAATGTTTTATTTTCAATAATGAACACTGGCATCGAAGGAGAGATCACACCAGCCATGGGTCCTACCGCATGATGGTGGTGGCATGGATCAAATTCAAAAGCACCAGAAGCGGCCATCCTGGCTGCCTCCTCTTCATCACTCGCAAAGCCTTCATAGATCAATGCTTCCATCACGGCACCACGTTGTGGGCCGCACATGCGTTCCCAGGTGATTGGTGGTCCAGCATGCAGGATCATGTGGTCATGCATGCCCGGGATAACATCCCTTGCGATACCCATCCCGCATAGTACCGCCTGTCCCCTTTGGATGCGCTCCACCACCTCTTGATTGGCAGCATCCATATCAATACCTTCTCTAGTTTGAAGCAGATGAGGTACTCCTTCTCTGGGTGGACGCCAATCAAGATCAATTACTCTCACTCCCTGTTCTCTAACGGACTCAGCCATGCTCATCAAACCAATGTTTAGAACGACAAGCTCTTTTCCAAAAATATTGGGGGTCTTGCTCATTCTGGTCTCCGATCAGATAGATACGATCATACCTGCCAGCCTGGCTGCAGAGGCATTACTACTACAAATAATTACTTCTGCCTCTTCCAAACAGGCAATAGTTTGTGCCAATCCTTGCGGATCACCTTCAGTGCCAGTAACGGATGCCACCACATTTAGTTCGCGCCCTGATGCCTTCGCCAGATCACATGCCTGGATGATCGCTGGACCAAGCTTGCTGACCGGATCAGGATGAGCACCATATCCCAGCACCACATCCAGCATAATGACAGCCGTTTCAGGATCACGTGCTTCTTGTAGCAGGCGGCGGATGCGCAGATCATTATCTATCATAGGGTGCGGGCGTCCAACCGTGAATTCTTCTTCCCCTAGATCAACCGCAGTATGTCCGATACTTTTGCTTGAATCAGGCAATGGATGATTACCCGGCAGAGGTGCGTTTGAATGAACAGGGCTGATCTGCATATCCTTCCAGACGACTTGAGCCTCGTAGCATAATGTACCTCCAGAAAATAAACCGCGCAGGTAGCGTTGACTCGTTCTTAATGCTTTTTTAGGTTCCTCTGCAATTGCCTTCAGGCATTGCTGCTCTGTTTCGAGAAACAGTTGACCTTTCCCTTGTTCAGGTTGGACGGCATCAGATGCAAGAAGACTGCACTCCTGCAGCGTGCGTGCCAGGGTAACATTCGAGGTTCTTGGAATGGTTTCAAAATTACCCCCCAGGAAGCATGCCACAACCGGTTTCTCGGTGCAGGAAGCCTGCGCCAGTATGGATTGAGCTACCTCCTCGGCTGGGGGTTTGCTGATCAACACAATAACGGTAGTTTCTGGATCCTGTTGAAGGAACTGTAATCCCTGCAACATCATCACCCCGCCTACTTCCTTTTTCAGGTCGCGTCCTCCTGTTCCAATTCCTTGACTGATGCCAACACCATGTCGGGCGATCAAAGTACTGACCTCCTGCAGCCCTGTACCTGCTGCAGAAACAATCCCTACAGGCCCACGAGGAAGGACATTTGCAAAACCTAAAGCAACACCGTTTATTATCGCAGTCC
>JBDKSY010000492.1:0-3730 GCA_039680395.1 Anaerolineaceae bacterium
TCACCTGCTTTGACATTTAAGGTTGCCAGTGTGCCCGGGGCGGAAAAAGCCAGATCAATGGTTTTTGCTGCCTTTATTGAACCTGAACCAGTTGCAGTTACTGTGATATCTCCACGCATTACCGGAGTTGTTTGGTAGGCAGTTTGGGTGATAGTTCCTGTTTTTGTCTGCTTGATAGGAAAGACAAGTAGAGCAATAACGATTGCCAGCATCAGACCCAAAGAGATGAATACGGGTATGCGGTACTTTTTAAAGAAGGTTTGAACTGCCGGGAAAAATGTTCTCATGGGTTCATCCATTATCATTGGCTCATCGTGGATAACATTCCAGTAGAGACAGTTTCGCCCACAGTTAAGCCATTAGTAATTTGTATATATGTTGAATCGGACAAACCTACTTCCACTGTGTGTAACCGGAGCTTCCCATCATCGTCTATCTTAAAAACAGCATAATCTCCATCGCCCAGGTCATGAACTGCTTCCACAGGGGCAACCACTGCATCTTTCACTTCGGATGATATGATCTCAACTCCAGCATTCAATCCAAGGGGAATGGTCTGAAAATCTACCGTGGTGGATGGATCCAATTCAATCAATCCTTGTGCCGTTTGAACCATGTTGGTATTCACCAACTGCGGGTCGATCTGGATCAGTGTGCCGGTGAAAGTGTAGTCTGGTAAAGCATCGAAGATCACCTCCACGTTGCTGCCTGCGATAAATAATGGAAGATCAGATTCATCCACATTCACCTGAACAAACGGATTGCTTAAATCCGAAATGGTGAAGAATAACGAAGTATCCACCAACGAACCTTCTTCCACAGCCAGGTATGTCACCACACCATCCATCGGGGCTATAAGGGTGATCCCATCCAGTATCGCTTGCGCTTCAGCGAGTTTATCTTGCGCTTCAGTCACTTTGGCTTCTGCTAACTGAAGGTCCATCGGGTCTATCCCCGAACCTTCTTTTAAGGTGTTGTATGTAAGCTCTGCGGATTTTTGGGCTGCATCAGCCAGTTCCAGATTGGCTTGCGCTTCTGCTTTTTCACCACTCGTATAGGAAATGCAATAGTTGTAGTTTGCCACCGCAGTGTCGTACCGGCTCTTGGTTTCGATATACTGGGCGCTTCCCTCTGTTAATTCTTTCAATTTATTAGAAAAATTTTCAACTGCAGCCGCATAACCTGTAGTGACCGTGTCACTGCAGCGCGAAGAAGAGATATGCTGTACCTCTGTTTGTGCAGTTTCATATTTTTCTTTAGCGGTTACCCAATCCTGGTAAGCCTGTGCCAGAGATACATTGGCATTCTTTTGCAGGTCATCCAAATCCTTTTGAGCTTCCAATAATGCCAGCTTCGCACTGGAAACATTCGCTTTCAGTGTTTCTGAACCTTCAATGCTGGCCAAAACATCACCAGTTTTTACGGTATCTCCCAACTTCACATTCAGTTCGGTGAGAATTCCCTGGGTGGGAAAATTCAAATCTACCGAATTGCGCGTGATAAGAGTCCCAGAGCCATTGATCGAAACACGGACATCGCGCTGCAGCACTTTTGCAGTTTGATAGGTCGTGCCAGCTTTTGTTCCAGAGCTCCCCAAAGAATTCGAAGAACCTTTAACAAAAATAAAAATTGTTCCCGCTGCAACCAAAAGGGCTCCACTGATAAGAATGATCCAGAAACGCTTACTTTCAGGTTTTTTAATTTTTTCCCATAATCCAGAAAACTTCATGCGTCCCTCCGGAACATATGTCCTTTGGAAAAGAGCAAACTTCGCTCTTTTCAGTGAATAAAGAGCTTTAAATCCTTTCTGATAGTAATAAACAGTTATTTATTTTTTATATAGAAGCAATGAATTATTGGAGTAATATCATTTTTGCCCGCAAATCAAAACTATCACACCCCTAAATCAGATTTAAATAAGTCTGTGATACCCTTTAGTCCAGACATATTCTTATGAGATAGTATGTTATAGAATAAATGTAACCAGGAGCACCATGACTTATTCCATTTTGGTAGTAGACGATCAATTCAGTGTACGGCAGTTATTGCAAGAATATCTGGCAGAGCAGGGATTTCATGTCTCCACGGCTGCAGATGGGCAATCTGCTTTATACATGACCCGACATGATCCGCCCGATCTCATTCTCCTGGATATCATGATGCCCAAAATGGATGGATACCAATTCTTGCAGCAGTATCGGAAAGAACGGCAGACCCCTGTCATTATCATCACCGCGCGGGAAGAAGAGACAGATGCAGTTCTGGGATTGGACCTTGGAGCTGATGATTACGTTATTAAGCCTTTTCGTATGCGCGAGCTTCTGGCGCGTATTCGGGCTTTATTGCGCCGCACCCAGGAATCGGGGAAAAAGTCAGAGATTTTGCGGGCGGCAGAAATAAAACTGGATGAAACCACGCACACTGTCACCGTTCAAGGAAATTCCGTTAACCTGACCCCCATTGAATTTGATATGCTGGCAACATTCATGCGTAGCCCAGGCAAGGTATTTACCCGGGATGAGCTGGTGGATTGTCTGCTGGATAGCGGTTTTTCTGGGTTGAGCAGTACACTCAATGTTCATATCCGAAATTTGCGTACAAAAATCGAAGTTGATCCCGAGAATCCACATTATATCGAGACAGTATTCGGTGTGGGATATCGCTTAGTAAAATCAGGATGATATACCATGCGCAAAACGTTATATTGGAAACTTACCCTTGCTTTTATGTTTGTTGCAATCATTGCCACAGTCTTGATCGCTATTTTTATCCGCGTTACCAGTGTTGACCGCCTGACGAAGTTGGTCACAGAACAACTAGCAAGCAGCTTACAGACAAGTATGGCTGAATTCTATACGTATACAGGTTCCTGGTTGGGCGTAAAAGAATACTGGCAAACTGCACAAATGCAGCCAACCCAACTCCCGGATATAACGCAGGATACAAATGCTTACCCCAATCCCAACCCGCCGGATGGACGCGATCGCCGTAACTTCTTTGGACTGGTGGATGCAGACAGGATTGTGCTGGTTTCGGTTGATCCAAAGTATCCAGAGGGCAGCACTGTACCGGAAGAATTTTTGAAAGAAGGCTTTCCCGTTACAGTGGATGGTCAGCAAGTAGGGACGATCATCACTGCGAGTACCCCTCCTGGTTTTCTCCCTGAAGAAAACCTTTTTTTGAAAAGAACAAACCAGGCTTTATTGTTAGGGGTGGTGGGAGCGTTGTTCATTGCATTGGTCGTTGGGATTGTTCTGGCACGCACTTTGACTCGACCTTTGCGTGACCTTACCCAGGCAGCCCAAAGGATCGCAGACGGAAATCTTGAGCAAAAAGTCAAGGTGAATTCAAAGGACGAGATTGGCAACCTTGCAACTGCGTTCAATCAGATGAGCCATGAAGTAGCCCATCAATCGTTACTTCGTAAACAAATGACCGCTGATATCGCTCATGATCTGCGTACCCCGTTGACCGTGATCGCCGGTTATATTGAATCCATGCAGGATGGAGTACTTCAACCAACACCCCAAAGACTGGCATTGATCTATTCAGAAATCGAGCGGCTGCAAAACCTTGTGGGGGACCTTCGTATGCTGTCACAGGCAGACGCGGGAGAATTGCCATTGAACCCCCAAAAGATCGAGCCTTCTTTATTATTGGAGAGGTCTGCCGCACTCTTTCAGCATCAGGCTGAAAAGCAACAGATCACATTAGTGGTTCATGTTCCAGG
>JBDKSY010000493.1:0-2352 GCA_039680395.1 Anaerolineaceae bacterium
CTTAAACCACGTGCTACTTTTGAGAAAATTGCCAAACAAACCAATGCGGTGTGGCTGACACCACTGCTGATCCTCTCAGTTTTGATCATTATCCTGGCGTTGGTGAACTCTCCCATCCGTGCCCTGAACGCACAGATGGGCTCGACCCTGCCACCTGACTTCGAGTATTACTCTGCTGATCAACAACAGAAGATCCTCGCTGCCCAACAAAGTATGTCAAGCCCGGTTTTCACCCTGGTGTTTCCTGCGCTGGGATCATTGACCGGATTATGGCTGGGTTGGCTGATCTTGAGCAGCATCCTGCACTTTTCTCTTACACTGGCTGGAAGCAGCAACCACACAAAAAGTGCCTTAAATATTGTTGGTTGGGCGTTCATGCCATTTGCTCTTCGCTATCTTGTGCAAATTATTGCAACACTCATCACAAAGCAGGTCATCATCAGTCCAGGGTTAAGTGGATTTTTCCCCACTGACATGGGAAATTTCCAGCTATTCCTGAATAAAGTATTTGGTTCGATTGATATTTATTTTATCTGGCAAGTTATTCTCCTTGCATTGGGTGTAATTGCGATATCCAGTTTACCCAGGGGGAAAAGCTGGATTGCCACCCTGGTTTCGGTTTTGATCATATTACTGCTGTTGGCAGTCCCTGGCTATATTTCAGCGAAAATTGGTGGTGTGGGAGCTTCCACACCTTTCTATTTCTTCTAAAAATGGAAAACACTTCATTTATTCAAGTTCGCCAGTTACGCAAAGTCTTTATCCTGGGCAGGCAAAAAGTGATTGCCCTGGCAGGTATTGACGTTGATATCCCTGCTAATTCATTTACCGTGATCATGGGTCCTTCTGGCTCAGGCAAAAGCACTTTACTTTATCTGTTGGGAGGATTGGATCACCCCACTTCTGGCAGCATCATGCTAAACAATCAGAAACTGGAAAGCATGGATGAAAACGCATTGGCAGTATACAGACGGAAAACGATTGGGTTCATTTTCCAGTCTTTTAACTTGTTACCCAGCATGGGTGCACAGGATAATGTCAGTTTCCCGTTATGGTTTTCTGGGATCCCAAAAGACCAGCGAAAGAAACGGGGGAAAGAGCTGCTGAAAACCGTGGGATTAGAGAATCGAGCCACCCATAAACCCACTGAACTTTCCGGTGGTCAGCAGCAGCGAGTGGCAATTGCTCGTGCGCTGGTCAACAACCCGCCCCTGATCCTGGCAGACGAGCCAACCGGAAACCTTGATTCGAGCAGTGGATTAGGCATCATGCAGTTGCTGTCAGAGCTTCATCGTGACGGGCATACCGTCATTGTTGTCACCCACGATCCACGCATGTTGCGTTTTTCCACCCATACCCTTTATCTGCTGGATGGTAGCGTAGTTACACAAGCTGAATATGCCGCAGCCACCAGCCTGAACAGTGAATATATTCCTTCGGAGGAAAATCCGTTATCATGAAAAAGTTAATTTTCCCAATAACTTTGATCATTTTGTTGGCTGGATCCTTGTTTACGAGCCAACCACCACAGAAAATTTACGCTCAAACTACCGAACCACCTACGGAAGAACCAGTTTCTTATGGTGTCACTCTTTCTCCTGCCACTGCAGCCAAATCCGGCTCGATCGGCACGATCGTAACCTATACTCTTACACTCAAGAACACCGGTTCTGCCAGCGACACATTTCTTCTCAGTTGTTCGGGCACCTGGGCTACTACCTGCCAGATCGATATTGGTCCGGTTGCAGCAGGTCAAACCTCTAAATTCGAAGTAAAAGTAACCATACCTGCTACAGCCGCCAGTGGAGCGATTGATACAACCACGGTTACCATCACATCTGCTGGAGACCCTGGCACCTCGGCATCTACCACCCTGACTACCACAGCAGCTTTTGCCCGCCCATTAGTAGTGGTATCTTCATATTCAATAAATGGTGGAGAGATCACCCCCGGGCAGGATTTCACTATTTCACTTGTATTGAATAATGTTGGCAATGCTCCTGCCGCCAACCTGGTACTCACTTTCGAGAGCACTGATTTCTTTCCGCGCAACACTGGTGGCGTCAATGCAATTTCACTCCTGGGCACGGGCAGTTCCACAGAGATCAGTCAGGTGATGGCATCCAACAGTGCACTTGCAGGAAGTGCTTTTGGAACGTTGAAGGGTAATCTCAGTTATACCGATTCTGTTGGTACTGCCTATTCTGAAGCATTCACATTCACGATCAATTTGAAACAGGCTTCCTATTACAGTGCAGGCCCTACTGCCACTCCTACCACTACCTTGCGCCCTCAACTGGTCATCAGTCAATATAATGTTAATGTAGACCCATTACAACCAGGCACCATTTT
>JBDKSY010000494.1:0-4614 GCA_039680395.1 Anaerolineaceae bacterium
GAGTGGGCAGCCATGGAGTGGTTGAAAAACGCTCCAGAAGGGGTTATCGCAGAAGCGATAGGTGGAAGCTATACATCCTATGCAAGGTTTGCCACTCAGAGCGGACTTCCCAATGTGCTGGGGTGGCCAGGGCATGAAGGTCAATGGCGGGGTGGCTGGTATGATATCTTGAGTGCACGGGAAAATGATATTGAATCTTTATATAAAACTACTGATTGGACGGAAGCAGAAGCTATCATACAGCGGTATCAAATTCACTACATAGTGGTAAGCAGCTTGGAAAACAGTACATATCATGCCAATACGGTTAAGTTTGATAAGTTCCTGAAAATTGCATTTCAAAATAGTGCGGTAACTATTTACGAAGTACCAGAAATTTCGGAAGCGGGAATCCAATGATAAAGCGCGGTTTTACACTAGAAAAGGCATTATGGCTGGGTGCATTGATCGTGATGGTTTTTTTACGCAGTGTGCAGCTCAACCAGCCAACGTTAAATGATTCTGAAGCCCAGCTTGCCATGCAGGCGGTTCAACTGGCAAACGGAGGGCAAACAGTCCTTTCGCAGAATCCACTTTATGTTGTTATTACTGGTGCATTCTTCCGATTTTTTGATAGCACAACATTTTTGGCGCGTTTTCTCCCAATGGTGGCTGGCATTGGGCTGCTGGGGGTGGTGTATCTACTCAGGAATCGTTTGGGTAGAGAGATTGCGCTGATTTCTGCATGGTTTTTGGCGATTGATCCGGGTTTTGTGTCAGTTTCACGACAGGCGGATTCTCCCATAATGGGAATGGTTCTTTTCTTGTTGTTATTTGCTTTATTGGAAAACAAGAAAGTGATCCTGGCTGGTTTTGTCCTTGGGTTGGGGTTGTTGGCAGGAATTTCCTTCTGGCAGGGTATCATCTATTCTGCTATCGTGATTGCTATCTGGAAGATATTACTTTGGAAAGATGGTAACGAGCCGTGGATATGGATTAAAGATAAAGCTGTAGATTTTTGGCAAAATAGGGGTTGGATAGGAATTTTAGGCGCGGTACTGGTCGCTGGAACGATGGTATTCTGGGTTCCTACTGGAATTGGCGATTTATTCTCAGGTATTGTGGACTTTTTTGCCGGCTGGGGAAAAAGCTATCATAATAGCCTTCTTCAATTAGTAGCCATAATACCTGTGTATGAATTGATCCCAATGATCCTGGGGTTGGTGTATGGCGTGATCGCTACTGTGCGAAGAAACCGGATTGGCCAATTTCTCTTTCTCTTCTGGCTGATTGCGATGATCATGACGCTCTCTTATCCAGGCAGAAATGTCATGGATATGATCTGGGTTGTTCTTCCAATGATCATCCTGGCTGCCAGTGGATTATTTGAGCTATTTACAATCGTTCGAGAAGCCTGGTTACCAACGCTTGGATTAGGTGCAGCGGTTGCATTTCTATTCACATTTGCCATTTATAGCGGTGTATTGATCATGACATTAGGAGCAAGTGGACGTGAACTTGAAGCTCGCATCGTAAGCATGGTAGGTGCGTTAGTGATCGCGGGTGTGCTTGTTGGTATGATGATATGGGCATGGTCAGGGATTGTGGGCTTTTCTGGCTTAGCTATGGGCTTAATACTGATTGGCTTTTTCTTTACCGTATCGCAAGCATGGAAAGCTACCGGTTTGGGTGCTCATCCTGCACTGGAGTTGTGGCGGAACAGTTCACGAGTGAATGATGCTGATCTACTGGTTTCTACGATCGAAGCGATTGGATCATGGAACAATGGGGAGAAGATTGATACACCTGTTGCTGTTGTGAATTTCCCATCTCCATCCATGCAATGGGCATTAAGGAATTTTGATTTCGTTCAACAATATTCTTCTTTCCCTGTTGGACAAAACCCTGAAATTGTGATCACTCCTGTTGGAGAACAACCTGCTTCAACCGATAGTTATACCGGTCAGGATTTTATCTGGAAAACAGATGCAGAGTGGGACTCATTGACAAACCAGGAATGGATGGACTGGTTCTTAAGACGTCAGGTAGTTTCAACAAAACAAACAATTATTCTTTGGGCTCGCACGGATATTCTTCCTGCGGGCAAAGCTAATTCTGGAGGTACCCAGTAGTTATGTCCATTCCCCATATCATTGCCATAGATGGCCCGGCAGCATCAGGAAAATCAACTTTAGCGGAAAAATTAGCCGAGCATCTTGGATATTTGTATTTTGACACTGGAGTAATGTACCGGGCTGTCACGCTTGCAGCTCTGAACACCCAGACGGATGTTCTTGATGAACAGGCGATCACCCATTTGGCTGAGACTATTGTAATTGATGTCAGGCAACCAACTCAAAAGGATGGGCGGAAATGCGACGTATCACTAAATGGGGTGGATGTTACGTGGGAAATCCGTTCATCTGCAGTAAATGCGAAAGTTTCTGTGGTATCAGCCTATGCAGGTGTAAGGCAGGCAATGACCACCCAGCAGCGGCGAATTGGTTTGAAGGGGAATGTGGTTATGGTTGGACGTGATATCGGGACAGTAGTGCTGCCGGATGCAGATTTGAAGATCTATCTCGATGCATCCGCAGAAGAGAGAGCCCGACGAAGATTATTGGAAGAGCAAGAGAGGGGAATCTCCTCCAATTATGAAGAAATATTGAAAAGTATTCGAAATAGAGACCAAATTGATTGCAGTCGTGAAGTTGCACCCTTGAAACCTGCTGAAGATGCGGTGATACTATTATCAGATGGTAAAAATGCCCAGGAAGTACTTGAAGAAGTACTTCGTCTAGTTAATCAACTTTAATTCAATAATTTTCGACAAGGAGGGCTGGTATGTGTGACACTATGGTGGCTCTTGCTAATAGCACATATGATGGCAGCATTTTATTTGCAAAGAACAGCGATAGAGAGCCTAATGAAGCTTCGATGTTGGTCATTATTCCTGCTGCCAACCATGCTGCTGGTAGTCGAGTGAAATGTACTTATATTGAAATCCCTCAGGTTGAGCACACGTATCAGGTATTGCTGGCGAAACCCTTCTGGATGTGGGGTACCGAAATGGGTGCCAATGAATTTGGGGTTGTGATCGGTAATGAAGCAGTTTTCAGCAAGGAACCTTACGGGAAAGATCCTGGTTTACTTGGAATGGATTTCATCCGACTTGCGTTGGAAAGGGCTTCTACTGCATATCAGGCATTGGAATTGATCACAGCCTTGCTGGCAGAATTCGGGCAAAGTGGGAATTGCGGTTTTACCCACAAAATGTATTATCACAACAGCTTTCTTATTGCTGATAAAAAGGAAGCCTGGGTGTTGGAAACAGCCGGAAAAGAATGGGCTGCTGAGAAAGTGAAAGATATTCGCACTATTTCCAATGGATATACCTTCGGAGCAAGATGGGATATGGCTTCGGACCATCTGGTAGATCATGCCATTCAAAAAGGCTGGTGCCGAAATAAGACTGAATTTGATATGGCGAAGTGCTATTCAGATTTCATATTTACTACATTCAGTGATAGCAGGAAACGACAGCAATGTTCAACCAACCTTTTGCGGAAAGATCAAGGAAAGCTCACATTACAATCCATGATGCAGATATTGCGCTTTCACGAAAGCGGAGATCAACCTTTTGATCCTGCTCGTGGCATGCTGGGATCGGATGTGTGCATGCACGCTGGGTTTGGCCCAGCTCGAGGCAGCCAATCTGCGGGTTCCATGATCACACAAATCCGTGATGAGAATGTCACCCATTGGTTGACAGGGACATCGGCACCTTGCACTAGCGTTTTCAAACCGGTATGGATGGATTCTGGACTGCCGGATATGGGTTCTCAACCAACGGGGGAATTTAATGCCGATACTATGTTTTGGGAGCATGAAGTTTTGCATCGCGCAATCATTCAAAATTATCCAGAGCGCATAGCTATTGTTCAAGCAGACCGAGACAGCCTTGAACAAAAATTCATGGAGGGAGCAGCATCTGTGCAGAGCGCTGGTATTCAAGAGAGATACAGATTTACACAGCAGTGCTTTACCGATGTAGATTCCGCAACTGATAAATGGATCAAACAGTTAGAAAAATGTGATGCAAAGACCTTACCCTGGCATTATCGTTCAGCGTGGAAAGGATTTAATAAAATTGCTAAATTCTCTTAAGAGCCAGCAATGCTATAATATTAAAAATTAAAACTTACTCATTCAATATGCAAATTGTACTCAGCCTACTCAATCCGTTCCCTTACATTTCCATGCCCTCTACATTGGTAGGGTGGTTGGGTTGGTTTGTTAGCTTTGCACTTTTTATTCTGGTGATCTGGCGAGGGTGGGAAGGCGCCAGCGCTTTCAAATTAAAAACCTGGGCAATTTTCTTCATATTTGCAATTCTTACACCATTTACTACCTGGCTTATTGGTGTACGCCTGCTAACAGGAACTGGGATCGTTGAGACTACGTTAAACAGTGCTGTTACTTCTCCTGCCTTGATGTTGTTTACCACGCTTCCCTGGGTTCTGGCGGGTGGAATTCTTGGCCCTGGGTATGCTGCGATACTGGGAGCTTTCTCCGGACTCTTGTTAGGACTATACGAGACACACAATCTCTTCTCGCTGATAGAAATTGGACTTA